>CAZYCY010000006.1:0-17134 GCA_964646145.1 uncultured Thiotrichaceae bacterium | reverse complement strand
GTGTGATTTCGGGTAATTCAACTTGATGCCCCGTCAGCTTGCTGCGGGTGGTTTATTATTGACTTAGGTTCTATATAGTCTACAGTTGTTTCTTTGATTGCAAATAAAGCTAAATTTAATTAGTTATTGTCCATGCCGCACCATTTTAAAAGTCAAAGTTACACTTGAGCCAATGAGAGTAGGAGGAGTCCCATGTTGAAAAATAAAGCTTATCTATTAGGTTTTTTAACTATATTATTAACACCACTAGCTAATGCGCTTGATAATATTCCAGAAGATATTTCCGCCTGGACTGAGAGAGGAGTGGTATTAACTACCGATCCTTCTATTGCCTGGGAAGGGAAAAATCAGATTGGTGTCAGCGGTGTTTCAAAGGTAGGGGATACCTATTATCTCTTTTATCTGGCGGGTTTTGATGGTTGCTGGAATCAGCATGGTGATTCCAATCACCAATCGCTAGGTCTGGCAACCAGTACAGACGGGGTAAATTTTACCAAATATGCAGGAAATCCGGTGCTTAAACCGCATGATTTTTTGCCAGTAGGCTCTGAAGAAGAAGGCATCCGAACTGGATATGTTCAGTACATCCCTTCAAAGAACAAGTTCTACGGGTATTTTGGTGTTGAATCACCGGGTGGACGCGGTACTTGTGAGTTCGGTGGTGGTGGTTCATGTAGGTGTAATGTTGGTGTTGATGCAGCGGTTTATTTGGCAACTTCGGTTGATGGGTTTAACTGGACAGTGGAAGGAAATGTAAGTGGCACTTATGCTGCCAGAGGGGACGAAGTTTATGCCTCTGGCTGGGTGTACAATGGAACAGAGTTTGGCATGTATGTGACTACAGCTGAGGGAGGATCCGACAAGGCAGCGTCTAAAGGGCAGGATCCATTGAACCTGAATGAACTGGGAGCTGTAGCTGCGCTAAACTGGGGTTGGTCTGGAGTAGACACCTACTTACATGATGATAATAATACCATCACACTGATATATGAACCAGCTGGTGGTTCACACCACGGGGTCAAGAATGACAACCTCTATTTTGCTACTACCCACCTTGATAACATGACAAACATTCAAAATGAACGAGTCATAATCAGCAGTGGCGATGAAAAAAACATCATTTTTCGTGATGGCAATGAGTGGAAATGGTATTACAGTGATGAGCCGGATGAGTATAATAATGCCATCAGATTGCGCACTCACCCAATTGCAAATGCGGGTGAGCTGTCGCTTCCAAAACCACCGCATAATATAAATATAAACAAACAATAAGTTTTACAGACACCTTTTAGAATATGAGTCAGAGTAGTAAGGAGATAATTCTGGTTGATGCGCATGTGCATATTTATGACTGCTTTGCACTGGATGTTTTGCTTGATGCAGCACTGTTTAATTTTAGAAAAGCTGCAAATAGCATAGGGCAGAAGGGTGCAATTACGGCTGTCTTGTTGCTGACAGAAACCAGTAGTTATAACTGGTTTCAGAAAATGCATGACCGATGTAGCAGTAATTCATCGTTACTTGTGCCTGAGACTGACTGGTCATTGCAAGCGACATCTGAAAGTACGGTATTACAGGCAAAGTCGTTAAAAGGCGAGCAAGGCAGTGAAGTATTAATTTACCTTATAGCGGGAAGGCAGGTTGTCACTGCAGAAGGGCTGGAATTGCTGGCACTGGCAACAGATCAAACGTTTGAAGATGGTTTGTCTGCATCTGCGGCACTTGCTGCAGCATATAAAGCAGATGCTATACCCGTGTTCCCATGGGCAGTTGGTAAATGGCTGGGTAAGCGTGGTAAGGTGCTATCTGCTTTATTACCCAAGGAGTCTGGCAAGGGTGTGTTTTTGGGTGATAACAGTGGTAGACCAATATTCTGGCACAACCCTTCACATTTTAAACAGGCAAATGAATTGAATATGCCTGTGTTGCCCGGTAGTGATCCACTACCACTTCCTGGTGAAGTTACTCGAATCGGTAGCTTCGGATTTGCTATACAAGGGTTTTTAAACAAGGCGCAACCAGCGACTGATCTAAAAATATTATTACGTGACAACACCACAAGGTTATTAAGCTACGGTCGGCTTGAAAACCCATGGCGATTTTTTGTTAATCAAATTCGTTTGCGCATGAGCTGATTATTTTGCACAAGGAGAGACTAAGAAATGAGAGTGCTGATACTTGCACCCCACCCTTTTTACCAGGAACGAGGAACCCCCATTGCTGTAGATTTGCTGATTCGAGCACTTACCGAACGTGGTGATGTTGTTGACCTGCTGACTTTTCATGAAGGTATTGATCATGTTTATGATAATTTCAAAATCTACCGGATCAGCCCGTTACCAAAGGTAAATAATCTCAAGCCGGGTTTTTCAGTTAAAAAAATCTATTGTGATATTTTTATGTTTTTCCGCTTTATCGATTTGATGTGGCGTAATAACTATGATGTAGTGCATGCGGTTGAAGAAAGTGCGTTTATGGCTTTAGTGGTCTGCCCCTTTTCATCAACGCCTTTTATTTACGATATAGACTCTTCAATGACAACGCAGCTGATCGACAAGTTGCCTGCACTAAAACCAATTCGCCGTGTTTTGGCTTTTTTTGAATCACTACCGATGCGTTATGCAAAAGCCGTAGTGCCGATGTGTGATGCACTTGCAGATGAAGCTGGGAAGTACCGGGATAACAACATCGTTGTATTGAAGGATGTGTCACTGGTTGGTCAGCAGGAAAGCACAGGAGTAGCCGCAGATTTAAGAACAGAGCTGAGCCTGGATGGAAATATTGTGATGTACATCGGTAATCTTGAGTCGTACCAGGGTATTGATCTTTTGCTGCAGAGTTTTTTCCTGGTTGGTCAGGAATATGCAGATACTTCATTAGTGATAATCGGTGGCGCAGAAGACGATATTGAGAAATATCGTGAGCAGGCATTGCAACTGGGCATCGACAAACAGGTGTATTTACTGGGCCCACGACCGGTTGGCCAAATCGGAAATTACATGGATCAGGCTGATATTCTGGTTTCTCCGCGTACTCAGGGTTTGAATACGCCGATGAAAGTGTATAGCTATCTTGATTCCGGAGTGCCGGTTTTGGCGACTAGACTGCCAACACACACACAGGTAATGAATGATGACATAGCCCTGCTGGCTGAGCCGGATAGCAACGATTTTGCAAATGCATTACTAAAACTGCTGTCAGATAAAAAATTGCGTTTGCAATTGGCAGCGGCCGCTAAAGAAGCCATTGAGCGTGATCATAGTTATCCTGTGTTTCAGCAAAAGCTTCACGATTTATACGCCATGCTTGATACCAGCGAAACGTGATCTCATCAACCAGACAACGATTCAGCAAGTTAAAAGATCAGTACGATGTAGCCGTTGTCGGTGGTGGCATTTATGGTGCAACGACGGCATGGGAAGCAGCATCCCGTGGTTTAAGCGTGATACTAATAGAGGCTGAGGATTTTGGTTCGGGAACCTCAGCAAACAGTCTTAAAACGATACATGGTGGCTTAAGGAGTCTGCAACGCTTTGATTTCCCGGAAATGCGGGAATACATCCGTGAGCGTCGCGCCCTGTTACGAATTGCCCCGCATCTTGTTGCGCCAATGCAATGCATCATGCCAACATTTTCAAAGTTTACTAAAAGCCGTTTTTTTCTGGGTGCGGGTTTGAAGGTTTATGACCTGATTGCTTATGACCGTAATCAGGGATTAGATGCAGCCCGGTGTATTAGCAAAACTCAAATCATCCCTGCCAAACAAGTTAGAAAGAAATCACCTGGTTTAGACAATTTGGCTATCACGGGGGGGGCAAGCTGGTTTGACGCGCAGGTTTATAACTCTGAACGGCTGGTGTTGGCATTTATTATGTCGGCAAAACAGGCAGGGGCAGATGTGTATAACTATGTGAGAAAAGATGATTATACAGCGCAGCAGGGTGTGGTTACAGGCATAACCGCAACGGATCAACTGACAGGCGAAAAGATTGTCATCAACGCGAAAGCGGTTATTGATTGTTGTGGTCCCTGGGCAGCCAGAGATAAGGTATTTACACGCACCACAGCAAAGACACGTCAACCAACATTGATGGCACGCGCAGTAAATCTTGTCATCAATTGCAAACTGTCTGACTGTGCCCTGGGTGTGAATGCCTGTGCCGCAACAGATGGCAGCAGTCGATTAATGTTTATAGCGCCCTGGCGTAAAGGCAGTATTGTTGGCACCTGGTACTACCCGCACACGCCAAATACCAATAAGTCAAAATTATCGGATGAAGAGTTATCGCAGTGCCTGTTACAAATCAACAGTGTGTTCCCATCACTGCAATTGAAAAAGGAAAATGTGACTTTGATTCATCATGGTGTGCAACCAGCAGAACCCGCTAGCAAGGGAAATCTTGAACCGAACCTGTGGCGACATACAAAAATAATTGATTCAAATGCCGGGGTCATTTCTGCCGGTTTATTCTGGGTGCAAGGGGTAAAATTGACCACAGCGCGTGCCACAGCAGAAAATGCAATAAACAGAGTAGCGAAATATTTGCGCACTGATATAAGTGCATCCCGCACCAGTAAGGCAGCAATATACGGTGGCGATATTTCTGAAGTTGAAGGTTTTGAAAAAGACTGTTTTACAATGTTATCGGACACTTTTTCTACACAGACGATCAGGCGGTTAATTAGAAACTACGGTTCTAATATCAGTGCTATCATGCATTTTTGTGAAAAGGATCAGTCACTGACTCGGTTAGTGCCAGGCACGGTCGATACCATTAAAGCAGAGCTTGTGTTTTCACTTAACACTGAAATGGTCTACACTTTATCAGATCTTATATTAAGGCGAGTCGATATAGGCTCATTTGAATGCCCCAAAATGGAAACAATTGAGTACTGTGCAGATGTTGCCGCTGAGCATTTGCACTGGGATTTGGATCAGCGTACAGAAAATATTAAACAGTTAAAGCAAAATTACCCTGAATGGAATTATTCGCATGAAGGCGATAATGAACATTTAGCCGGTAAGAATTAAATAAATAAGTCAGGGCAGGGCATATGAGTACAGGTAAAAGTGTCGCAGTTACAGGCGCAACAGGATTTTTAGGCAGCCATTTATGTGAGCGTCTCATTAGTGAAGGTTATAAAGTTGCAATACTTGCACGCGACCAGGAAAAGGCCAATAAGTTTGAAGGCAGAGTGGTAAAAACAGTTATCGGTGATATAGCAGATGAAAAAGCAATTGCTGAGCTGGTAAGTGGTGTTGATATGGTTATACATCTGGTGTCAAATTTTCGAACGGCTTCTGGTCCGCCGGAGAGTTATCACCATATTAATGTCGATGGCACTGAGACAGTGCTTGAAGCCGCTAAAACAGCGGGTGTAAAACGGTTTGTTCACTGCTCAACGATTGGTGTCCATGGCAGTGTTAAATCAACACCTGCTAATGAAGAATCACCCTTTAATCCAGGCGATCTATACCAGGAAACCAAGGTAGAGTCTGAAAACATGGTGAGAGCATCCATTGGCAAAAGTGAAATGGAAATTGTGATCATTCGACCGTGTTCAATATATGGTCCGGGTGATATGCGAATGCTAAAAATGTTTAAAATGCTGTCCAAACGAATGTTCTTTCTAGTCGGTCCATGCAGAGAAAACTTTCACGCTGTATATATTGATGACCTGGTTAATGGTTTTATGTTGGCATTAAATAAACCAGAGGCTGCTGGGGAAACGTTTATCATAGGTGGTGCGAGTTACCTCTCACTAAAAGATTATATTGCTGTGGTTGCAGAAGCGGTTGACGCGCCACTCCCATGGCTGAGGTTTCCGTACTGGTTTTTTTATAGCGCAGCTGTTGTATGTGAGAAAATTTGTGTACCACTGGGCATCGAACCACCTTTACACCAGCGCCGGGTACGTTTCTACAAAAATAACAGAGCATTTTCAATTAATAAAGCGCAAGCAATTCTTGGTTATGAACCAGATATCGATTTGAGAGCTGGGATGAAAAGTACAGCTGACTGGTATCGGGAAAATGGTTATTTATAAACCCGTGCAGACGGTGCAAATTTTGTTTGTAAACATTAATGTGATACCTGACTCTTTAGGTGAGAGGTTAACTGATAAAATATGAAGCTTAAAAAAGTCATACAACGATTTCTTGTTCCGTCCTTTATCATAACTATTATTTACGCAATCAAATACAAATGCATGGTTAGTCCACGTGCTGAGGTAGAACTAAGTCCTATGCTGAAAATTGGCAAGGGCACACAAATTGGTTCATTTACTAAAATTAAAGCATCAGATGGTCCACTAACGATTGGAGCCCACGTTACTATAGGCTCGAATAGTTTTCTGTCGGCTGATAAGGCGGGGGTTACTATTGGAGACCACACCATGTTTGGGCCGAATGTCACAGTCGTTGGTAATAGTTACCGTTTTGACCGTCTTGATATTCCAATGTGCCAGCAGGAAAAAACTTCAAAAGGCATCGTTATCGGCAGTGATGTGTGGCTGGGTTCAGGTGCAATTATACTTGATGGTGTCAAAATTGCTGATGGTGTAATTGTAGGAGCCGGGTCGGTTGTTACAAAAGACATCGAAGCGTATCAAATTGTCGCTGGTGTTCCAGCTAAAGTGATTAAGGATAGACGAAGCATGTCCTGACATATGGTTCGAGTACCAGGTTACTTACCCTTAATTTACTGGCATTGCTTCACTACTAATATTATGGCTGATACACATACAGAAGATAATCGTATTCGTGTACTACAGGTGCTGGATAAGTGCGCTATTCGTGGTGCACCCATTCATGGCGTTTCACGCTTGTTGCTTACCTGGTGGTCTGCGTTTAATGAAACGAATATTAATTTTACGCTGTGTATTTTAAGGGGTGAAACCGGTTGCGGTGATTTTACAAAATCCGGTGTTTATGTTGAAGATTTAAACCGAAGTAAAATGGATCCACGGACAATTTTTGATTTAATAAAAATTATCAAACGTGACCGAATTCAGGTGCTGCATTGCCATGGCTACGGTGCTTCCACATTTGGGCGACTTGCGGGAATATTTTCCGGCATACCCGTGATCATCCATGAACATATGGTGGACGAAAAAATACCATCGTACCAAAAGCTGGCAGATAAATTATTGTCCCGCTTTACTGCTAAAGGCATTGCAGTTTCGAATGCAGTCAAAGTATTCATGACTGATTCGAGAGCAATTTCTAAAAAGCGAATGCAGGTGATTTACAATAGTGTGCCGAGTGAACATTTTAATCACTATAGCCAAAGCCAAAAAGATGCTGTAGCAAAGCACTATGGAATACCAAAAAATAAAAATATTGTCGGTATTGTTGGGCGCCTTGATGCTGAAAAAGGTCATGCTGATTTTCTGATAGCGGCTGTTCAGGTAAAAAAAGTTTTACCTGAAACTTGTTTTGTTATTGTTGGCGAAGGTGACTTAAGAGAGCAGCTTGAACAGCAGACTGCCGAGCTTGGCATTGCAGGAGATGTATTATTTCTTGGGCATTGTGAGCATGTTCTGGAAATAGTTAGCTTATTTGATTTATTGGTGGCATGTTCTCATTCTGAAGGCTTTTCATTAGCCATTGCTGAAGCTATGGCGCAAGGGAAAGCGGTGGTAGCGACAGCGGTGGGCGGTATCCCCGAAGTAGTTGAAGAAGGTAAAAGTGCTCTGCTGGTACCGACAAAATCCCCGCTTCAGTTGGCGAAAGCAATTATTACGGTGCTTAAGGACAGTGAATTGCGCTCACAAATGGGTAAAATTGGTTTGCAACGGTGCAAACAGAAATTTATGATATCCAATACAGTCAATGCGCTTACGGCACTGTATGTTGGTTTATTGCAAAAAAATGTGAATGATAAATAAAATAAAACGGGTAATCAGGAAAAACAAGGCTGAGGCAATAGCGCTATTGAGTGGAAAAATGCCAGCTTTTGTTTATGGTATAAAACACTTCAGGGATATACCGGTGTTCTGTTTTCATTCAGCACAGTACCCATTGTTTGAGAAACAGTTACAGTTCCTGAATGAAAACGGCTATAAAACACTAACATCTGATGAACTGCATGAAAGACATATAGATAAAAATTACAAAAATAATGGTAAAGAAATCGCCATTACTTTTGATGACGGCATGGCTTCGGTGTGGACTGTGGTGTACCCGTTATTAAAGAAATATGAACATAAAATCATCAGCTTCATCCTGCCCGGATTAATGAAACAAGGCGAGAGTGTTGGTGCTACTATCGATGATACCGTTAGTGAACAGGAAAAAATCGATCTCGCTAATCGTGATTTTAGCGATGAACCACTTTGTAACTGGCGCGAAGTTAAAATAATGCATGACAGTGGACTGGTTGATTTTCAGTCACACGGAATGCACCATGCCCTTATTAGCATCTCGTCAAAGGTTATTGATTTTATACACCCGGATTATGATGCCTGTCATTACGGTAATATTCATATCCCAATGTATTGTGATGCACAGGGTAATGATACGCGTGAGAAGGTGCTCGGTCATCCCGTTTACCAGCATGCACCACGTTTGTCTGCTAAGCCACGATTTTTCGATCCGATAGAATTACGCTATGCCTGTGCGGCTTATGTGGCGGAAGAAAATGGCATGAAACATTTTTTTTCGCAATCTGACTGGCGGCGTAAGTTAGAGACATTTGTTTGTGACTATCAAGCTAACAATAATGACAAGTGCGGTCATTTTGAAACAGCAGAACAAATACAGGCTGCTGTTAAGGCTGAATTGATAACTTCAAAACGATGCATTGAAGAAAAATTAAATAAAGCTGTCACGCATTTTTGTTTCCCCTGGTTTGTTGGCTCCAACTTGAGTGCAGAAATGTTGAGTAAAGCTGGCTACATCTCAGCACACTTGGGTGCCATGAATGGGTTTTCACAAAAGACGGGTATGAAATATCCCCTGTTTATGAATAGGCTTCAGGAAGAATATTTGCTGGCACTGCCGGGTTCCGGCAGCCGATCTTTATTGCAGGTATTGGCAAGCAAGATCAGCATGTAATTCAATAATTCACAAAAATAGCTTTATGTTAATCGTTTCAGTATTTATTAGATATGCAAAGTGGACTTGTATCACAGGATGGGCGCGTAATGGATAAAAATGGTAAACGGATTATTATTCTGATTGATCGTTATCTGCCGATTCTTGGCGGTGCGCAAAACAATGTGCATCAGGTAGCTAGAGGTCTGGTTAGTGAGGGATTGCAGGTTACTGTACTGACCAGGATAGTGTTTCCGGGGCTGCAAGCGATGGAGTCGATTGATGGTGTACGGATAAAACGCTTTAGTGGCAGCAGGAGCAGGGTATTCTCCAAGCTGGGTTGTATCGTTGGAATTATTCGATATCTGGTTAAGAACAAAAACAATTATGATGCCGTGCTGTGTGTACCTTGTGTCTACCTGACCGATTTGCTGCCAGCTTATTTTGCCTTTCTGTTGACAGGAAAACCTTATGTGATGAGGACAACGGGTATATTCAATTATGAAAACTTGCTGGGATTTCATCCCAGGTCTTTCTCTGAGGTAGTGAAAAAAATACTATTGCCACCGTTATTATGGCGTAAGATCCTAAAAAATACATCAACCATTGTCAATCAGTCACCGGCGATATTAGCGCGTGGCAGACAGTTTGGGCTGGAGCCGATGCTGGTCATCCCGAATGGTGTTGATACCGGCAGGTTTCATTCAGCGAATCAGGCAGAGGTTCGTCACATAAGGCAACTGCTTGATATTCCGGAAACAAAAATAGTGGTGAGCAATACTGGGCGTTATGTCAATGGTAAAAATCAGATTGCTTTATTGAGAGTGGTAAAGGAACTGGTTGCAGAAGGTAATAAGAATATTTTTGTGTTATTGCTCGGTGCAACGGAAGAGGGTCAGATTGAAGATAACAGAGCGCAGCTTGTTGAATTTGTTCAAACGAATGGTCTTATGGACTATGTGCGATTTATTGATAATGCGAAGAATGTTGATGACTATTTGCAAGCCTCAGATATTTTTGTCTTTCCAACCCGGTATCGTGAAGGTATGTCAAATTCATTACTGGAGGCGATGGCAACGGGCTTGCCGATTATAGCCAGTCGCATGGAGCAAATAACATGTATGTTGCCGGAACAATATCCGTATTTATTTGATCCGGAAAATGATAGTGAGCTTAAGGTACAATTGTCCGATCTGCTCATGTCAGCTGCCAGGCGCCAGGAAATCGGCGGCATGATCGAGGTTCATACCAGAAAAAATTACTCACTGGTAACGACCATCAGTCGATACAAATCGCTGTTTCTTGAATGATGAACGGGCATCCGCGTTGAGGATTCTTTTCCATGTTTTTATCGCGGGTTCGCCTCGGGCTGCCGGTAATCAACAGACGATCCGTGTCGCCTACTATCTTGCGCGAGCCGGCGCAGATGTAAGCCTTTATGTGGGAACGTGGTATTTCGAGACGCGGCAGGATCTGATGCAATTTTTCGGGTTTGATGAGTGTGAACGCCTGGAAATTATCATTCAGCGGATACCGGCGCGGCTCAATGATAGCCACAAGGCCATGCGTCGCTGGGGCATGTTATTTCATTTTCGGCGCCTGCTTCATCTGCTCTTTAGCCGTGAGAAACATCGTTATACTGTGTTTTTTGCACGCGGATTTCGTTTTGCAGCACTTCATGTGTTTTTTAAACGATGGCTGGGTTATAAAGTTATCTATGAATTGCACGAAATCATCTATTTAGACAATGTTGCAGAAGATCAACTCTTCGAGATCCAGCCACGGATAGATTTCGAAAGATATACCTTTTTGAATGCGGATGGGCGACTCACTATCTCGCAGACGCTGCTTGAATTCGCGGATCGAAAATGGGGGATTGCCAGACCGGCTCGTACCATCCATAGTTGCGCGATCCCGTTTGAAAGTATGCCCATACCTGAGGAACGGGCGATCAAAAATGTCTACTATGTTGGAAATTTCTACCCTGTGGGCGGCCTCGATTTCCTTATCCAGGCAATGGCTCGGGTAACCAACGCACATCTTACAGTGGTTGGTGGCGGTGGCAAGGATGATGCCGACACGGTACGTATTCTACATACCATTGACGATTGCAATGTCCGTGATCGTGTCGACCTGGCAGGGTTCGTTGAACCGGCCAGGCTTGCAGCGTGCTACCACGACGCGGATATCCTTGTCATGCCACTGGCGAATTTTGTGCGCAGCAAATACTGGGCGTCGCCACTCAAGCTGTTCGAATATCTTAGCGCCAGGCGGCCTATTATTGCTTCGGATCACCCGGTGGTTCGTGAAATTCTGCGACACGAGGAAAATGCTCTGCTTGTTCCTGCCGAAGATCCAGATGCTATCGCTACGGCGATTAGGCGTCTGATGGAAGATCCTGTACTGGCACGGCGGCTTGCCGAAGCAGCCTACCGTGATTCGCGGATTTACACGATGGACAGCAAGGCGAGAGAGATTCTAACATTTATCAGGGAGGAAGTTTTGTGAGCTGGTTCAAAGATGTATTGCTGCAGCGTTTGTTAAAAAATGCGAGCATCCTGATGACGGGTAGTATCGTTACCGCTGTAGTCGATCTCGTTTCGCTAGCGGTTACTGCACGCGCGCTCGGTCCCGAGTTGTTTGGGGTGCTTGTGCTTGTCCTGACCTATACACGCTTTATTGATTCGCTAGCCAATTTTCAGGCATGGCAGGCCATTATCAAATACGGCGCGGAGGCGCTCATTGGTAACCGAAGCGGTGATTTCAAAGTGTTGATCAAGTTTGGAACGGCTCTTGATATTGCCGGGTCTGTTGTGGGAACATTGCTGGCAGTCGCATTATTGTACTGGCTCGGATACTTGCTTGAGTGGGAAGAGTCAACATTACTGATGGCAATGATCTATTCATTGACCATTCTTTTCAGCCTTTCATCAACACCTACTGCTGTGCTCAGGCTTTTTGATCGTTACAAGCTTCTTGCCTGGCAACGTGTGATATCCGCAACCATTAGGATGCTTGCCCTGGTTGTAGCATGGCTTTTGGAGACCGGACTCTGGGGGTTTTTAATTGTCTGGATGGTGGCGCAGATCCTGGAGTATCTTTTTCTGCTTACACTGGGGTGGCTGGAATTACACAAACAGGGATATGGTAATGCCATAGTAGCGCCATTGAATCGGGTTCGCACAATATTTCCCGGTATCTGGAAGTTTGTAATTACTACTAATTTGAGCAGCTCTATACGCTTGAGTGCGCGTGAGGTGGATGTGTTTATTGTCGCTGCGGTTCTCGGTACGGCTGCTACTGGTATCTACAAAATTGCAAAACAGTTTGCCAGTATTCCACTTAAGCTTGCTGGTCCACTGCAAGAGGCAGTCTACCCTGACATGGCTCGCTACTGGGCTGAAAAGCAGCTTGTGCAATTTCGAAGAACATTAATGAGAGTAGGGGTACTTTCGGGTCTGGCTGGCATGGTCATCTGGCTCGGCTTCCTGTTGCTGGGAGAGTGGATACTCATCCTGACCGTCGGCATCGAGTTTATATCTGCATATGAGATACTGCTGGTGTATATGCTGGGTTTTAACCTCTTCATGTTTGGGGTGGTATTCCGCCCAGCGGTGCTTTCGATAGGACATCCAGAGAGGATTCTATTAATCTATTTCGTTTCAACAATCATGTACCTGGGTTCTTTGGTATTGTTATTGGACTATTTCGGATTGATGGGGGCGGCCATTGCTCATATTGTTTTCCAATCGATATGGTTTGTTGCGATGGCAGTAAGTATATGGTTCTATCTCAGGAAGGTATTAAATTGAACCGGCAGCAGGGAGTATGGAAGCGTTTCAAGACCTTGCTTCGTGCTCAGCTTGGTCCTAAAATTTCGGTTCCACTCGAGCAGGCGCAGGCTGCATTGCCAATTTTCCTGAACCGGTTTCGACGCCGGTCTACGAATCTTTTCAAAAATGTAATGGCACAGCCGAAGCTTATACGCTTTCAGGTTTCAGGCCGGCAAACCTGGTTTGGCTATTACGACCATAGCCCTTTCGACAGAGATGGATCACGGGTTCTTGCCATGGTTGGAGAATGCTGTGCCAGGACACCCCGACCGGGGGATGAAGTTCAACTGGGTTACTTTGAAATCTCGGAGCCAGGAAAATTTCACTTGCTCGGCAGTACTACAACATGGTGCTGGCAGCAAGGCTGTCGCCTGCGCTGGTGGTCTCGAGGAGACGGGGAGGGCGAGCAAGTATTCTGTAATCGTCTTGTTGATGGGGAGTACGGCAGTGTCATTTTAGACCTTTTAACGGGCTCAGTTGTTGAGACGTTTAATAGCCCGCTGTATGATCTTGACCCGCAGGGTGAACGCGCCCTGAGTCTGAACTTTTCACGGCTCCATCGGTTGCGACCCGGGTATGGTTATGTTGTTCTCCCCGACGTAACTGTTGATGATCCCTGTCCTGAAAACGACGGTGTTTGGGGTTTTGATCTTGCTACAGGTGAGCGCCGTCTTCTCGTTTCGCTGAGCGAGCTTGTAGCTATCAAGCCTCAGGCATCGATGCAAGGTGGTGAGCACTATGTTAACCATCTGTCCTACAGCCCAGGTGGTGAACGGATACTTTTTTTTCATCTGTGGTTAGCTGGAAAAGATCGGCACTGCAGGATGATAGTCAGCGATCGCAATGGTCAGAATCTTAAGGTTATTCAGGATGAGGGCATGGTTTCACATTTCGCCTGGCGTGATGATAATACCATCCTTGCAACTGTGCACCAGAACGGGAAGTGTGCTTATTATTTTTTCGATCTTCTGGCGGCTACAAGGCGTGTCTTCGCAAAAGGGCAACTGGTGAAAGATGGTCACCCATCGTATGGAGTTGATGGGGTGACAATACTTACCGACACCTATCGTGATCCGTATGGCGAACAGCATCTCATGCTGTATGGATCAGATAACGAGATTCAGCAGCTCGGTCAATATTATTCCCCGTCCAGGTTCAGGGGTGAATGGCGGTGTGACTTGCATCCGCGCTGGGACCACAGTGGACGAAAGATTGCATTCGATTCGACTCACGAAGGTTGGCGTGCGCTGTATGTACTGGATCTGGATGATTTAATGTAGACCAGCTAATTCACCCATTTCGGTATGGTGCGCTTTATCATTGCTCATTATCTTTGTGTGCCACCGATAACGGGGATATATCTGTCAATTTGGACAACAACTCGTTTATCTTTTTTAATTTTGCACATAATTAACCTTAACTGTTGTTATGAGTTGAATCGGGTAAGGATCTTAAAAAAGCCCAGCGATAGCCACGAGCCAGCATCTTGGCATAGGGTCCATGACCTCCTTGACAACCGAAGTAATTTGTAGAAACTGTCGGTGACCATTCGTACTTATATTTTTCGTATCCGGGACCATGATCATACGCGTGGCATCCAAGATCATCGAAAGCACGACGCATTATTTCCACCAGAAGGATGCGCATTGGTGAAAACTGTTTAAATTCAGGATTGAACCCAGTCTGGATCCCGAAATAATGTGTGCCATCATGTAGCCCTAATCCAGCAGCGATGGGTTCCCCATCGGCACGTAGTTGAACAATCTCGAATGATGTTTTCCCGTTTGCTTTTTGGATGATTTCCTCCCAAAACTCCAGGGATATACCTGAGAAAACTGTCTCACGGCCCGCATCGGAAAAACGCCGGTGGTGTAAATCAACAAGTTCTCTGAAACCTGTATTTATCACATCATTTCTCTGGATGCTGAAATTACTCTCGTATTCCCTTCGTAGTCTGTTTATTTGTTTGCGGTATCGTTTTCTAGTGGATTTTCCCAGTCTTGTGCTTTGATCCTTGATGGACGGATCTGTCAATACCTGCAAGCGTGTGCATTGTGGATGCGCGCCACCTTGTGCGCTCAGGTATTTTGTAAACAGGGATTTTTTATTAAGATGACGGAGGCTAAGAATTGTTCGATAATCAATTTTTTCGAGCAGCGCAGATGTTACTTCCCTTACAAAGCTTGCGTCTTCAGGGTGCAATAATAAAACGTCGTTGTGATAAGTTAAGCGATGACATAAAAATTGTTCTATACAGACCATCCCGCCGGCTACGTTTTGCTTAAAGAATGGAAAAATCGCCTGGACTCTGCCAGCACCATCTTCGGCTACTTTTACGCTGAGTTTTTTTCCGGGAGCTTTTAGAAAGTGGTTGCACCAGGTTCTGTTCCAAACCCATGATTGAAAGAAAGAAGGGCCGCCGATACGGCACTCAAGGCTATTCCAATCTTCTTTGAGACTATCGAGTTCATCGAAGCTGTGGATTTTTTTAATTCTTATCATTCCAATTGGATGCCTACTATTTTCATGTTTAACTGAGCAAAGTTTTGATGTAGTTATTTTGGTTAATAAAACAAACTAGGGCAGATCCGTAGTTTACCATTATTGCTGCGATAAAAACAAAAAAACAGCAAAATCCCAGAGACATTGCCTGTGGTCTGGCTTCATGACTGTTATTTGGTTTAAAAGCGAGCTTGTATAATTTTATGATTTCACCTTTAATTTACTGGCTGCCTCAGTCCATGCCATTTTTACATTTAGGTGAAATTCGCTATCATGGAATCGATGGGGTGTGCGTCCGAGCAAGGTCGATTATTCCAGCGGGTGAGACTCCCTCCCTGGTAAGGCAGGTCAGCCACCGGGTAGCAAGCATCGGGCAGGCGGAGGTGACTCCAAATGTTAAGCACGATGGGCGCAAGGCAACAAGCCGCAAGCATTAGCTGAAGTGCCGAATTTATCAAAGCTGGCCTCGTAAGTTTCTAATAAGTAGGGCGACAGCGTACCCCTTCTGGAAGCCACCATTCTATGACGCGACATGACAAGTGTTATAGAGCTACTTCGTAGAGCATGAAGCGTCTGTGTTGACCATTATGAATAATCGGCAACTCGGGAGGTCTTGAGTGGTCTTTCAAGAAGAGAGTAGGTTGAACAAGTGATAATAAAGCGAGAACAACTCGAAAACACTGGAGTTAAGATACAAGGTCTTTCCATGCCATATTCACCGGATAAATATGGCATGGAAAGACCTGACCCTGTGGATCATTCACCGGACTCTGTGGATCATTCTGTGGATCATTCTGAATACTTGTCATGTTATTGAGATGGGTAGCGGCAAAATAGAGGTTGTCGTTCCTGGTTCCGGGATGTGACCTGTTTCGCATCAAGATCTGGCGACAACCAACTTAACCTGTAGTAAAGTATTCAAAAGTAGTGCTTTTTAATATTGAGGTGAGAAAATGGCGACATCAGTAAAACTAGACGACGACCTGAAAAACCGGATCCAGCATTTGGCTGACACGCGACACCGTTCGGCGCACTGGATCATGCGCGAAGCGATCCGCGATTACGTTGACCGCGAAGAAAAGCGAGAAGCCTTTAAACAGGATGCATTACGTGCCTGGGAAGCGTACCAGGAAAATGGTCTGCATCTGACACTGCAGGAAACGGATGCCTGGTTGGCGAAGCTTGAAGCAGGTGAGGACGCGGAGCTGCCTAAGTGCCACGTTTAATTTGGTCACCTCCAGCGTTGGCTGACGTACAGCGACTCCTATCGTTTTTTGGCTCTGAAAGATGGTGCCGCTGCCCGTCGTGCCATCAAGACGATACGGGTAGGCGTGAAAATTCTGGCCCATCAACCGGAAGCTGGGCGTCCTGTTGAAGACATGGATCCGGCGTTTCGGGAATGGCTGACCGACTTCGGAGGTAGGAAAACACAGGAAAACACAGGAAAACACAGGAAAACACAGGAAAACACAGGAAAACACAGGAAAACACAGGAAAACACAGGAAAACACAGGAAAACACAGGAAAACACAGGAAAACACAGGAAAACACAGGAAAACACAGGAAAACACAGGAAAACAGAAAACACAGGGTCAGGTCTTTCCGTGCCATATTTATCGGGTGAATATGGTATAGAAAGACCTGACCCTGTGGACCTGTGGACTGCTGTGGACTGGTGAGGAATCGAGTAATCATTTAAATCAAAACGGATATAGGGCGTTTTACGAGCACGAACTTCTACTCTTTCGCGGGTATCAAACGG
>CAZYCY010000005.1:0-17935 GCA_964646145.1 uncultured Thiotrichaceae bacterium | reverse complement strand
TGATCTTTTCATTCGATAATTATATCATGCGAGAACTTATGCAACGATTAATAATATCGAGCGCCTTAATCTGACCTATTTTGAATCTCAATCTTCACGTCCAGACTCAACAACCACCAGCTAAAGCTGGTGGGGTAGTATTATGGACTAACGTCCGGATGCGGGTCATATAGACCCGTTTATTCATCCGCCTTGGCAGCTTATGAACAATGAAAACTGATTTCCCTCATTTCCTTAGGACTCAGGATTAAATAAGATGCGGAACTTAACGCCGAATTTTTGTTTCAGATTGGATGATCTCAAAAGGCGCATAGTTGCGCTACGCAACGATTTGAGATCATTCAAGCTGGAGCAAAAAGGCAAGTTAAGTTTCGTAAGTTATTTGATCCTGAGTCCTTAGCATTAGTATGAGAACTTATGTCTTGTAAAACCTTCATGCACTTTATGGTAAAACTCTTTAATATTTTTTACCATGAAGGACATAAAGGGCATGAAGGAAAAATATAGATTTCAACGCAAACACAGCAAACAGCAATATTAGTAACATGAACAATTTATGTATGGCAGATAAATCTGACCGCCTAAAGACGGTGGCTTTAACCTTACGAATGGAAAATAAATAGAGATTCCCTAAAGACAAGAAAAATTAAAAACCAGCCGCCGTGTCGAATTGCTCTTCGCTAATAAATTTTTCGACGTTAAGGATGATTATCAAACCTCTTTCATGGCTAACAACCCCACTAATATAACGAGAATGACCACTCAAGTTTACTTTCATGTTTACATTAATGCTTGATTTTGGCACATCGATAACATCAGAGACACTGTCAACCACAACAGCGACCATGTCATCGCTAGATTCAACTACAATCATTCGTGTTTTCGCGGTGTGTTCCACGATAGCAAGGTTAAAGCGCAATCGAGCATCTAAAATAGTGATTACATTACCACGTATATTTGTTATGCCAAGCACATAATCAGGTGCACCTGGTACGGGGAAATTCTGGTTAATACGTAATATTTCCCGTACCTGACTAACTTCAATACCATATGTTTCGTTCTCCATATTAAAGGTGATTAAACGGATCATTGGCTCATGCATAGTTTCATTGTCAATTTCGTCATAGTTATTTTCATCAAGCATTTCAATCTCCCAATAAAGCAATGAATAGTGAGCAGTTGCACACGGACGTACCGTTTACGAACCTAAGGATGGAATAATTAAATACAAAAGCAAAACCATAGCAACACACCTGGAGTCATTCTAACTGCATTATTCATTAGTAACTACTCAGCGTAATTTTAGAAAAGGACGCAGGTTATTGATTTTTCAGGACGCTGTAAATACGTCCATGTACGCTCTACTGCAACATCCATGTTGCAGATGCCTGAAAAATCAATAACCTGCGTCCTTACCCGGATAATACGCTGAGTAGTTACATTCATTATTCATTATTCATTATTTGTTGCAGTGCCTCTAAATCCAGTATAGCAACACCAAGTTGTTTAACCGTACCAGCTAGCCACTTGCGATGACTATTATCATTTCGCCAGCACACTATATTTTTATCTATTGTTTCTATTTCTTCAATTTCATGACATTCGATGGCAAGTTGCCTGTGTTGTATTAATAAAAATTGTTTGTTTTCAATTTCTCTTGGTATAACATCACCATCGGCATCAGCTTTGCCACTAATCAATTCGTTCAGACTAACAATGGCTAATTGTTTTTCCTGATAAAATAATAGTTTGCCTTTTGTAATGCTGTTGCTATGATCTATGACCATTGTTATTTCTGATAGAGGGATGGCAAATTTTAACCCATCGACTAATACCTGTTGATATAAACTGTCATTTGCTATTCCAGTGGCATACTTTGTCGATAAAGCTTTATCTTTGTCAGCATGATTTTTTTCAATAGACTGAGTTTCTACAGGGTGTTGAGAGCCAACACCCAACAGACTGTCAATATAGTTTTTCTCTACCTGTTGTTGCAGCGTATACATTGCCATTTTATGCCACTTCCCTGTTAACTGTTTGTTTAACACCGATCAATGAACTAACAAATTTCCTGTACGCAACCCCGCCCTGTGAATCACCTTTTATGTAATTCAGTGGTTTACCAAGATGGCTTGCATCACGCAAACGTGTATCGACTGGAATAATGATTTTTGTCATTTGACTTTTATAATTGTTTTGTAAAGTCTGCAAACTACTTTTGCTTGCCAGTGTTCTTTGGTCGTACATGGTTGGCAAGATGGTATAGGCTAGATCATTATTTAATGATCGCTGTATCATTTTTATGGATCGCAACATTCTTTCCATGCCCTTGATGGCAAGGTGTTCTGTTTGCACAGGTATGATGACACGTTTGCATGCTGCTAAGGCATTAATCATTAACATACCCAGCATGGGAGGGCAATCAATGATAACATTATCAAATTGTTCAGCGACTTTGTTTAATACCTGTTTTAATACCAGTCCCATGCCATTTTTTGTTCCAAGTTGTTTTTCAAGTGTTGCCATGGCTGTTGATGACGGCATTAAAAATAAATGTTCAAACTGCGTTTCCTGAATAACCGCCGCTACCTGTAGCTGTTGTTCTAAAGTAATTTGCTGAAATAAATTATATATGCTTTGTTCTACTGTCTCTGGGTCTACACCGAGGTAACTGCTTAATGAGCCATGTGGATCAAGATCAATCAGTAACACCCGATTGCCTTTTTGTGCAAGAATGCCAGCCATGTTTACTGCAGTAGTGGTTTTTCCAACACCGCCTTTTTGATTGGCCACTGCCCATACTCTCATCGTAAATACCTCTTTGATAATTTTTAGTTTTTGCCTCGTTGCCACGTTCCTGCGTGGGAACTAGGTTATTTGGCCGCCGGGTTAATAACTCTCCATTCTCAATTAATAAACCGAGCTATTGTCTGAATAAGCGGTTAATAGACTTGGTACATCTATAATCAGTGCAATACTGCCGTCACCGGTAATAGTTGCTCCTGAGAATCCCCGTGTGTTATTTAGCATTTTTCCTAACGGTTTAATAACGACTTCTTCCTGCCCGGCAATGTGGTCGACTACCAGGCAAAAACGTCGATTTCCCATTTGCACAACAATAACTTTTTGCGATTTTTCCGGACCAGAAAAATCATCACTACTGACCAACCACGGGCTGAGGTAATAGAGTGGTAAAGGTTTATTTCTTACACGAATGACTTCATGACCATCAATAACGTTTATCTGATCGGGTTGCATGTTGAATGCTTCAAGAACGTTAGATAGTGGCAGGGCAAATTGATACTGCTTTAATCTAATCATTAATGTTGGCAATATTGCTAACGTTAACGGTAGGTAAATACTAATTATTGAACCTTCTCCGAGTTTGGAATCAATTTCAACATTGCCATTTAATTCATTGATTCTGGTTTTCACAACATCCATACCAACGCCACGTCCTGACACATCAGATACCTCGGTTGCTGTAGAAAATCCGGCAGCAAATATCAGATTATAGGCTTCTTTATCACTAAGACTATTAGCTGCTTCTTCTGACATCATGCCTTTTTCAAAGGCTTTACTTCGTAAGATATCAGGATCCATGCCTTTGCCATCATCGCTGACGGTTAATAATATTTGATCACCTTCCTGTTTTGCACTGAGTATTACTTTTCCCTGCCTGGCTTTGCCTGACTCAAAACGATTTTGTGGCGACTCAATGCCATGGTCAGCCGCATTGCGTACCAGATGAATTAGCGGGTCGGCTAATGCTTCTACCAGACTTTTGTCAAGATCTGTATCTTCACCAATTAATTCAAGATTAATGTCTTTATTAAGGTTTCTGGCAAGATCACGGATTACTCGTGGAAAACGGCTGAAAACTTTTTTTATTGGTTGCATTCGTGTTTTCATTACCGAGCTTTGTAGTTCGGACGATACCAGTTCCAAAGTTGATATTGCATCTGCCAGACTGGTGTTTTTAGTTTGTTGTTTTAGCGTGGTTAAACGATTACGCACTAACACCAACTCGCCAACAAGGTTCATAATGTCGTCAAGACGTGCTGTATCAACCCGAATTGTGGTGTCTGCCAGCGGCTTTTCTGCTGTTTTTTTAGTATGAGAAATTTTATCTGTTGCCGGTTGTTGCTTATTATCTGTGGCAATCTGATTAGCCTCTTTTGTATCATGTGCTAATGTACTTACATTATTGTTTTCTGTACTAACCTTTTTAGCTGAAATGACATTCGGTCCTTTTCCTTGACCATGTAACTGGTCGAGTGCTGCTTCAAACTCATCATCGGTGATCAGATCATCAGCAGTAGCTTGCAATGACGCTGCTGTTTGATTATGTAAAACAGAACTGTGCTTACCTTTACCATGTAACTTATCGAGTACCGTGTCAAATTCTTCTTCGCTAATCAAATCAGAATTTGTTTGTATTTGTGCTCCTTCTGCGACTATTTTATGCTTGCCCTTACCATGAATTTGATCAAGGACAGCATCAAATTCATCATCAGTAATTAAAGCAGAATCTTTAGCAGGCTCATTGTTTGCAAGCACGCCGCTTGCTTCGAGCATGGCGTCGAACTCATCATCCATACTTCCCTCAGGACTTTGCTGAATATCGACAGTATTTTCTGAAGCTGTATTTTGTGCAGCAACTGCTGTGTCTGTTTGTTTTGCGCCAATATTCTGTGGCACAGTTGATCCCGCTATAAGAATATCGAGCCGCTGCAACAAATCAGCATTGGCGTCGGCGAGTACATCGCCATTACGGACACAACTAAACATATCATCAAGTTCATCCAGGGTTTGAAACATCAGGTCAATCAGTTCGTCCGTTACTTTCCTTTCACCCTGGCGTAGCTGGTTAATGGCGTCTTCTGCACGATGACAAATTTCTACCATTGGCATCAGCTTCATAAAACCTGCGCCACCTTTTATTGTATGGTAGGCACGAAAAATGGCATTTATTATGTCAGCATCGTCCGGCGATTTTTCCAGTTCAGCAAACTGATCGTTCAACTGGTCAAATAACTCGCCAGCTTCAACTAAAAATTCCTGCAATATTTCATTATCAATGCTCATTTTGTTTTCCCGTGCTAAAAGCCAAGAGAGGACAACAGGTCATCAACTTCTTCCTGTGAATTCACTATATTGCTGCCGGATCCACCATGGCTGATACCTGGTATGGCTGGCCCATGCCCTTTGTTGTTTTGCTCATCCATGTTGTTCTCAGTTGCTAACTCTATCCGTGCTTTCTGGCTTTCCATGTGTTCATTGTCCTGTTGCAACAATGCCAGCAGGTTGTCTTCTACTTCCTGAACCAGGGTGCTGACACGTTGAATAATCTGTCCAGTAAGATCCTGATAATTCTGCGCTAGCATTATTTCATTTAAATCATTTGTTATATTTTTAGAGGAAGATAAAACCAGATTTAAGAACTCTTCTATCTCTTCATTAAGGTGATTTATACCATTTACCTGTTGTTTATTTATGTCAGCATGTAGCTGTTGTTGCAAAATACCTGCTCTATTCTTCATCTGTGATAACAGGGGGTTGCTATGCTCAATTAGTGTCATTGTTGTGTGTGCAGACTGCTCAGTTAAATCAACAACGTGTTGCAGTCGTTGTCTTGCATCAGGCATATCTTCATTTGTCATCATATGAATACGTGTGTCATTCATAAATCTGCTAATACTGTCGTGTAATTCCCGCGTGAGCAAACCTACTTTTGTGTATAAATCCTGATTAGGAGATTGGCTGTTTTGTTGGTTTATTTCCTGCAGAAGGATTTCTGCCTTCTGCTCCTCACCCATTTGTAATTGCTTTATATAATCCTGTGCAATTTGAATACGCTGCGCTTTTATTACTTCTGGATTTATTCCCTGCTTTACTGAGCGAGAGTTTTGCATTAGCTGTTCTCCAGTCTGGCAAACACTTTATCGACTTTTTCCCTCAATGTGTCAGCGGTAAAAGGTTTAACCACGTAACCATTAACACCTGCTTCTGCTGCCAGCATAATCTGCTCACGTTTAGCTTCTGCTGTTACCATTAATACCGGTATTAATGAAAGTGCAGGATTGGCACGTACTGCTTTGAGTAAATCTATGCCTGCCATTCCAGGCATATTCCAGTCAGTGACTAAAAAATCTATGCCGCCATTTTCAAGTATTGGCAATGCTGTTTTTCCATCATCGGCTTCTTCTATATTTTTAAAGCCAATTTCTAGCAACAGGTTTTTTACTATGCGACGCATGGTAGAAAAATCATCTACCACCAGTATGTTCATATTTTTATCCACTATTTTCTCCAATATTTATAACTAATTGAGAATTGAAAATGAAAAATTGAGAATTAAAACACTGCGCCGCTTGATTAGTGCCTGGTTTTTCATTCTTAATTCTCCATTCTCAATTATTATCAACCCACTCACTCATACGCGCACGCAATCGAAGCAATGCCTGACTGTGTATCTGACAAACTCTGCCTTCAGTTATACCAAGAATTTCACCTATTTCACGGAGATTAAATTCTTCATTGTAATAAAGCGACACTACCATTTTTTCACGTTCGGGCAGACTTGAAATCTTATCGACCAATCCTGCTTTAAAATTATCTTTCTGTATATGTTCATAGGGATCATTAAAGTCACCACTTTTATATTCATCTTTATTGCCACCTGTTAAAGCAATATCCTCATAACTTAATAACTGGCAGCCAGCAGCATCTTTGACCTTTATGTAATACTCGTTAATGCCAAGTCCTAATACTTCTGCAACCTCACTGTCTTTGGCGTCTCTGCCGTACTTTTTTTCAACTACTCTGATGGCTTCAGATATTTCTCTGGATTTTTTATAAACAGAGCGCGGCGTCCAATCGCAGCGTCTTACTTCATCAATCATTGCCCCCTGGATTCGAATACGCGCATAGGTTTCAAAACTTGCCCCCTTTGACATATCATAACCTTTTAAGGCATCAAACAGCCCTATCATCCCTGCCTGGATCATATCTTCCAGTTGCACGTTTGCCGGTAATCGAGAAATCATGTGATAGGCAATTCGTTTGACAAATGGTGCGTGCTCTAACATTAGTTCATCATAATTTGGTCTTTGTTCGCCAATTGCACCAACATCGGAATAACACGATAGTACAGTCATTAGTTTGGCTCCTGTTGCAATGTTGATTGAAGCGAGTCAGATTGAATCATGCGTTCAACAAAAAATTTTAATTGACCTGTAGATCGTAAACTGCTGTCATCCCAGTTATCAATTTGCCTGGTAATACGTTTAAATGCTAATGCTGAAGGGCTTCGTGGAAAAGCTTCAACCACTGCTCGCTGGTGCTGAATAGATTTACGTAATTTCTCATCAAACGGAACGGCCCCAACAAAGCTTAAAATAACATCTAAAAAGCGATCAGTTGCTTTTGATAATTTTTTATATAGGTTATGACCTTCATGGACATCATGCGTCATGTTCGCCAGCACGTGAAATCTGTTTACATTGTGCACACGACTCATCACTTTAATGAAAGCGTATGCATCAGTAATGGATGCAGGCTCATCATGTACAACTACGATAACATCCAATGATGCCTTACAAAAGTTGACCACAGTGTCGGAGATGCCTGCACCGGTATCTATAATGAGTACATCAACAGCATTGCCAAGTTCACTGAAGGCATTAATCAGCCCAGCCTGTTCTGCTGACGTGAGGTTTGCCATTTTACTTATGCCTGATGATGCTGGTATGATTTTTATATTAGACGGCCCTTCTACGATAATCTCCTCCAGCGATCTTTCACCATTTATAACATGTGAAAGATCGTATTCGGTATTCAAACCTAACAATACGTCAATATTTGCCATACCTAAATCAGCATCCAGCAATAACACTTCTTTTTTTTGCTTTGCCATAGATAAAGCTAAGTTTATTGAAACATTGGTTTTACCGACGCCACCTTTGCCGCTGCTTACTGCAATAATTTTTAACGGTTTAGGTTGGATTATTCGGCGCATGTTATCCGCCTGATCAATTGTTCTGTCAGATAATTGCATTACTCATATGCCTCCAAAGTTCACATCGTTAAACTCATCATTTTCAAATTTGCTTTTACCAAACCCGCTTTTACCAAACAGGTAGGCCAGCTCTTCTGTAGAAGGTGATTTATTTGTACTACGCATTAATTTAACTGCCTCTTTTACTAATAGCTGACCGCGTGCCTGGTGAATATCGTCTGGTACTTTTTGACCATTACAGACAAAATGTATGGCTAATTTATGTTGCACCAGAACTGATATGACCTCACCTAAGCTTGCTGCCTCATCTATTTTAGTAAGCATACAACCTTGCAGTTTAAGTTTACCAAAAGCACGAATAACATCGTCCTGTAAATTCATTTGACCGGTAGCGGACAAAACCAGAAAGTTTTTTATATCCATTTCTTTAATGCTTAATATTGCCAACTGATCTGCTAATCGTGTATCTCGCTGACAGATACCTGCGGTATCAATAAGCGTTAAGTTATGCTCGCCTGATTTTTCATTTGCTTCTTTAAGTAAGTTTCTTAGCTCCTCATTATCTGTTGCCACATGAACCGGTATACCTAATATTCTGCCATAGGTGCGAAGTTGTTCATGCGCACCAATACGGTAGTTATCAGTGGTAATCAGGCTGATTCCACGACGACCATGTTTTAACGCGAACCGTGCCGCCAGTTTTGCAATTGTGGTGGTTTTGCCAACACCAGTTGGACCGACTAATGAAACAATGCCACCGTTGTTTAAAATATCGTTATTGTTTATCGGCACTAAATTGGCAAGTAATTTTAATGATTTCATCCAGCTGTTTTTATTCAAGCCCTGATTAGCAATTTTTTTTGCAATGTTTTTGCTTAGTTGCGCACTCAGTCCTAGTGTCATCAGCTGCTTTAGCAAGCTGGCATACAAGGGTTGAATACGCCCAGTTTCACCCCAGGAAAATTGCATTAATGGAGCTTCCATTATGTCTCTAAGGCCCTTTAATTCATTCTGAATTTTATTTAACGCATCGCCTTCCTGGCTCTTTGCGACATACCCTCCTTCCATGGAGATAAACGCTGATGAACTTTGTTTTATACCTGCATCATCCATGCTGGCAGTCGATGCTTGCTGAATATCAGTTTGTTGAACGTGATGGTTTGAATATCCATGTGCGCTATTTGCCACTGTTGATGAAGCCACTCCAGACATGGCATGCAATACGTTAGAATCTGCTGCAGATAAATTTTCCGGGTTTCCCAGTGAAGCACTAATCATCGCGTCTTCGTAATCCATTGCTGCAATAATTTCCACACCACCATTTACGCGTTTATTCGACAAAATGACAGCATCAGGCCCCTGCTCTTCTCGTAATTCACGAAGCGCCTGGCGTGCATTCGCAGCAAAATAACGTTTCATCTTCATCTGTTAACTCCTGCCCGCTGATAATGAATCAGGCAAATCTTTCCCAGTAAGATATTGAGCTGTACACATGTTGGTATGATCGTTTGTTTCATTTTTCATTACACATTCATATACAGGTTTAAGTTGTTGCCGCCATCTGCCCACCCACTGCAGCCACGACTTTTATATTCTTGCTGTCGGGCACTTCGTTATAAGTTAATACGTGCAGATTTGGCGCCAGGCTTCTCAACATTCTTGCTAGTACCGGTCGGATAGTTGGCGACACAAGCAAAACAGAGGCCTTGTTTGCCAATTCCTGTTGCTGTACACATACGTTAAGTTCTTTAATCATCTGCTCGGCCAATCCCGGTTCAATGCCCAGACCCATTTCCGGTGCGCTTTGTACTGACTGCTGCAAAATCTGTTCCAACTCTGGACTTAGTGTAATAACTGGCATTTCTTGCTCTAAGCCATTGATATGTTGATAAATTTGACGTGATAATGCAGTACGTACAGTTGCTGTAAGTGCGTCAGTGTTTTGGCTATTTGGTGCATGCTCCGCCAAAGTTTCGGCGATGGTTCGCATATCTCGAATGGGAATACCTTCGGCTAGAATGTTCTGCAGAACTTTAACAACGATGCCCAGCGGTAATATTTTGGGCACCAGATCTGCAACCAGTGTAGGCGAATTTTTTGCCAGCATATCCAGCAGTTGTTGAACTTCTTCATGCCCTAGCAATTCATGTGCATGATGCTGTAATACATGGCTCATATGTGTTGCTACCACGGTGCTGCTATCAACAACGGTGTAGCCTAGAGTTTGGGCTTCGTCACGTATACCAGGATCAATCCACACGGCTTCCAGACCGAAGGTTGGATCTTTGGTTTTTATGCCTTTGAGTTCACCAAACACCTGTCCCGGATTAATCGCCAGTTCTTTCTCTGGGTAAGCTTCACCTTCACCAACTGGCACGCCCATTAATATAATGCTATAGGCATTGGGTGAAAGATCCAGATTATCTCGAATATGCACTGCCTGAATAAGAAAACCGAGGTCCTGTGACAATTTTTTACGCACGCCTTTAATGCGTGACATCATCTGACCTCCCTGGTTTTTATCCACCATAGGAATCAGGCGGTAGCCAACTTCCAATCCAATAACATCGACCATTGGTACATCATCCCAACTTAGGTCTTTTTGCTGTGGCTCTTCCTCCGTAGTAACAATCTCTTCAACTTCTAACTGCTGTTGTATTTCTACCTGTTTCTTTATGTAAAAGGCAATGCCTGCGATAATCATTCCGAAGCTAAGAAATATAACATTTGGCATGCCTGGAATTAAACCCAGACTAATGATAATAGCGGCGGTAATGGCAGCTGGTTTTGGTGAATTAAACAACTGCCCGATCACCTGCTCACCCATATCTTTTGAAGCTGAGGCACGAGTGACTGCTATTGCAGCTGCTGTAGAGAGAATAAGCGAAGGAATTTGAGCAACCAGCCCATCACCAATGGTTAACAGGGTATAGTTATGAGCCGCACCAGAAAACGACATGTCATGCTGAATCATGCCTATTCCTAAACCAAAAATAAGGTTGATGAACAAAATTAAAATGGCAGCAACTGCATCGCCTCGAATAAATTTGCTGGCACCATCCATAGAACCATAAAAATCCGCTTCGTCAGAAATGTCCTGACGTCTTTGCCGTGCTTCATCCTGAGTAAGAAGCCCTGAGTTTAAGTCCGCATCCACCGCCATTTGTTTACCTGGCATAGCATCTAAAGTGAATCTTGCATTTACTTCTGATATACGTCCTGCACCTTTTGTTACCACCACAAAATTAATAATGGTGAGAACAGAAAACACCACGATGCCAACAACATAACTGCCACCAACAACAAATTCACCAAAAGCTCTAATAACATTACCGGCAGCCTGGGTACCGGTGTGTCCTTCAAGCAAAATAATACGAGTTGAAGCGACGTTAAGTGACAAACGCAGTAAGGTTGCAGCTAACAGAACAGTTGGAAACACGCTAAAGTCCAGCGGTCGAGTGGTATAAATGACCACCAGTAAAATTACAAGTGACAGTGCTATGTTAAAGGTGAAAAATAAATCCAGTAGCAAAGGTGGCAATGGTAATACCATCATTGACAGCATTGCGACCAGTAATAAAGGGATACCAAGACCTTTTATTGAAAAAAAAGGATTGCTTGTGATTGTGGCACTGTAACTCATGTTTAACCTCATAGACTAATTGTCAATTAGTCACTAACTGTCAATTCATCAGGTATTGGATAATCACCTGGTTCTTCCGGTGCTAATTCGCCATTTAATGTTGAAACCTTTAAAGCAAACACATAAGAAATAATGGTTGCCACTGCTATGTACAAACCTGCAGGAATTTCCTGATCCAGCTCAGTACTGGCAAATAACGCGCGTGCTAAAGGTGGTGCAGAAACAATTGTTACATTATGTTTTTCTGCAAGCATTCGAATTTGCAGTGCAATATGGTCGGCACCTTTAGCAACTACAACAGGAGCTTGCATACTGTTCTGCTGATAACGCAAGGCAACCGCATAATGCGTTGGGTTGGTTATAATTACATCGGCATCTGGCACTGCATCCATCATGCGACGTTTAGACATCTCGTATTGTAATGTTCGTATTCGTCCCTTTACTTCAGGTCGCCCCTCAGTTTCATTATTTTCATCCTTGACTTCCTGCATTGTCATTTTCAGTTCTTTATTGTGTTGCCATATCTGGAAAGGCACATCAAGCAGTGCAATAATAATAAGTACACTGCTAGTTGCCAAAAGCATCCAGCCACATAATCTAGCAAGATGGGCAAGTGCTACATATAATGGTTCGCCAGCCATACCGACCAGTTCTTCCAATAACATCCAGATGAGTACAGCGGATACGCCCGAGACCAGTAAAAATTTAGCAAGGACTTTTATAAACTCCGCAAACCCCTTTACGGAAAATATTCGCCCCATACCTTTAATTGGACTGATTTTCTCAAATTTAAAACTCATGGCTTCCATGCTAAAAGACCAGCCACCTATACCCAGAGGAGTAAACATCGTTACCACTAGAAGCAAAGCAAACAAAGGGGCAACCACAAAAACACTAGCCAGTGCCGCAGCACTCAAGTTATCAATAAGGAGAGTGTTATCCATTTGCTTAATATTTGATATTTTTAAACCATTAATGAGTAACTCACTTATACCAAACAACATTTTTTCACCCATTAACATAAATCCACCACTGGCGGCTATCAATAAAGCCATGCTGTTTAGTTCTTTTGATCGAGGGACCTGACCTTTCTCGCGAGATTCACGTAACTTTTTTGGCGTTGCCTCCTCAGTGCGTTCCTGTCCGGTTTCCTCTGCCATGCTGGTATTACTCCTGTCAGGCTGACGCTAAAAAGCGTGCAATCAAATCAAATGCTTCAGTCATTAATCGGCTAAGGTGTTCGGTTATGGTCGGCAGAATAAAAATAAGAAAAATCAGACCAGTCATTATCATGATAGGAAAACCCACAGCAAAAATATTGAGTTGTGGCGCGGCACGTGTGGTGACACCAAAGGCAATATTGATCAGCAATAAAGCTGCCACGGCGGGCAGGGAAATTAATACTGCACCGGCAAACATTTCACTAGCCCAACTGACCAGTTGCCACAGACCATCACGTGAAGGGGATAGTAAACCTACTGGCAGGGTGTGAAAGCTATTTGCCAGCACTTCAATTAATAATAAATGTCCATTCAGAGATAAAAAAACCAGGGTTGCCATGATCAGCAGTGCCTGGCTAATAACGGGTACTTGTGCACCATTTTGCGGATCGACCATTGCGGCAAAACCAAGCCCCATTGACATAGCAATACTCATGCCTGCAAAAACAAAAGCAGCAAATACCATTTGCAGTATAAAACCCATGCCAATACCAATCAGCACCTGGTAAATACTGATAACAATGGCTTCCGCACTAATAAGATCAACCTCTGGCGGGGCAGGGATGACAGGAACTAACAGCCAGGCAATAACAAAGGTTAGTATTACACGAATTCGAACTGGCACACTGCGTGCGGAAAAAATGGGAGCAGCAACAAACATTGCACCAATACGCATAACGGGCCACATCAATGATGCTACCCAGGTGGTGGCTTCAACACCGGTAAAATTCATTGTGCCATGCTCATTGAAATTGGCTGATTAAAAAGCTCACAGCAATAGTCCATTGTTGCTAAGCAAAAGTTGGAAATTTTAATCGCAAGATGACGGTTCATGACTTATTCAGAGCTTCCCTAACTGATTAACTCTGGAATACTCATGATTAAATTGGTAGTGAAATCCGTCAATACTGCCAACATCCAGGGACCAGCAACAATTAACGATATTGCCATTATTATCAATTTTGGCACAAAGGTTAATGTCATTTCCTGTATTTGAGTAGCGGCCTGAATCATGCCAACAAACAGACCGATACCTAATGCTGACATCAGCAATGGCGCAGAGATTAATGCCATCACCTGTACTGCATCACGTCCAACATCTAATACCATTTCAGGTGTCATTTTATTCTCCTGTAAATTACAAATAAAAACTAATTTTTCCGAAAATGAAGGCTAATAAACACAATAGCCTTTTTATTATATTCTCGACGGAAACTCCCGCACACAGCTGTGCCTGACAATGGCAAACAGCTAGGAACATAAATATTAATTTACGGGCATCTCTATTTATTCTGGAGGTGAAGATTGAGATTCATGTTCACGAATTAATAGAGGTGCCCTTACCTTCATTTACGGAAAAATTACTTAAACATAAAAACTCGCAGCCATGGTCCCCATAATCAGTGACCAGCCATCAATTAATACAAATAACATTATTTTAAAGGGTAACGAAATCATCATCGGCGATAGCATCATCATGCCCATTGACATTAATATACTGGCAACAACAATATCGATTATTAAAAAAGGAATAAAGATAAGAAAACCAATTTGAAAAGCAGTCTTTAATTCACTGGTAACAAAAGAAGGTAGCAATAATGAGAATGGAACTTTTTCATTTGGATCCAGTTCTCCAAAACCGCCAATTTCAGCAAACATAATAAGATCAGCTTCTCGTGTCTGGTTCAGCATAAACTCATAAAATGGTTCAGAAGCTCTTTGAAAGGCAACTTCAGAACTTATCTGGTCATCAAGATAGGGTTTGATTCCAGCGTTGTATGCGCTGTTAAAAACGGGAGCCATAATAAAAAAAGTTAGAAAAAGAGCCAAACCAATAAGTATTTGATTTGATGGTGTTTGCATAGTACCCAGTGCCTGGCGCAATATTGACAACACGATAATGATGCGAGTAAATGATGTTGTCATAATAAGTGCGGCAGGTAATAAACTTAGTACCGTCATCAATGCAAGAATTTGAATGGTGACAGAATAGGTTTCACTGCCATCATCACCTGGTGTCATGGTAAATGCAGCGAAACCCTGCGTTGCCCATACCATTTCCATAGGCATAAAAAACAAACAAGCCAGAACGATTAAGCGCAGTTTCACCAAACTTTTTATCTTGTTAGGCATTATTTGTTTTCTTCCCGTTTAACGGCATGCTTTTTTGGCAGACCCATTTTTTCAGCCAAACTGTGGGCAAATGTTTTCCCATGAGCAACGGAATCAAATTCAACAGGTGTTGTAAGAAGATGAAGTTTATTAATGTTGCTAGGTGAAATGCCTATTAATAATTGCTCAGATCCTACTTGTAATAAAACTATTTTTTCTCGTGTACCTATATTTATACCACCGATAATTTTTAGCATATCACCCGTTGATGACTGCAAACTATTCATTCGTTTAGCTAACCAGGCGAGAGCAAGGATACATGCAAGAACAACAAACAAGCCGAGTACCAGTTGTAGCATATAACCACCACTCATATGTCCTGTGTTTATTATCGCTGAAGAATTTACTTCATCAGCAAAAACTTTTACTGGCATTAATACAATAAAAAGAATCAAACAGTAAATTATATCGATTTGGTATTTCATGCGTTTGCATTCCTTACTTTAAATTCTTGACCCGTTCAGCAGGACTAATTACATCGGTTAAACGAATGCCAAATTTTTCATTAACCACAACAACTTCGCCATGCGCAATCAATGTTCCATTAACTAAAACATCTAATGGCTCTCCCGCAAGACGATCAAGCTCTACAACTGAGCCCTGATTGAGCTGCAACAAATTATGAATTGGCAATTCTGTACGTCCTATTTCCATGGACAGCGTTATAGGAATATCTAAAATAACATCGAGGTTTGTTTCACCAGCTGTTAGCTGATTATTGGTCAACTGATTGCTACTGCCGTTTAAATCTTTAAAAGCAGCAGGTTTATAATCATCAGTTGATTCCTGCACGGTGGTATTTGCCTGTACATTTTGTTCTGCTGCCAAAGTATCAGCCATCTGTTTACTATCAGTTTGTTCGCCACCTCCTTGTTCAGCCATTGCCGCTGCCCAGTCATCAGTATCACCTGCACCCTGAGTACCTGTAGTTTCTTCACTCATTCCTCTATTCCTCTTCTTCTCATTAATCATTCATGTAGTCAGGACGGACAATCGGCGATACAAACTGCACCGCATTTTTGCCATTTGAATTACCAAGTACACCTTTAAATATAGGTATTTTTGCTGCTCTAACTGTTACCTGATCCGGCATATCAATCGGAATAACATCACCCTCATTTAAATTTAATACATCGGCGATGGTCATCTTGGTGTGACACATTGTGCTATCAATTTTAACTATCGCCTGTTTCATTTCTTCTTTTAAAGAATTAGTCCATCGCTGATCTGTATGTGCCTGATCACTTTGCATACCAGCATCAAGTGATTCTCGAATCGGCTCTAACATTGAATAAGGCATAACAACATGAAATTCACCACCGCCACCTTCAAGTTCCATTTTAAATTTTTGCACCACAATAACTTCTGTCGGACTAACGATATTGGCAAACTGCGGATTGATTTCTGAATTAAGGTATTTATATTCCAGCTCCATTACTGGTTTCCAGGATTTTTCAAGGTCTGAAAATAGCAGATCAAGTAATATCTGAATAACGCGATTTTCAGTTGGAGTAAATTCACGACCTTCGATACGTGTGTGATATCGACCATCTCCACCGAAAAAATTATCTACCGTGGCAAAAACAAGGTTGGGATCAATAACAAAAAGTCCTGTGCCACGTAATGGGCTAATGTTCACCAGGTTCAAACTGGTCGGCATGAATAGACCGCGAACATATTCCGAAAACTTAATCATGCTGACACCGACAACAGTTACCTCAATGGTCCGGCGTAACATGTTGTACATGCTGATACGTAAATACCTTGAAAAACGATCATTAATCATATCCAGTGTCGGCATACGACCACGGATAATGCGATCCTGACTTCCCAGCTCATAAGAACGTGCTTCGCCATCCGTTGGCATATCATCTGCATTTGTGTCAACCTCACCACTATCAACACCATTCAATAAAATATCAATTTCATCCTGTGACAAAATATCGTTCACGTTTTTAGCCCTCTACTGAATCACAAAAGATGTAAAATAAGCTTCTTCAACAGTTGCTTCAAGTTCATCCTGACCAGTTACTTCTATTAGTGTTTCATTTATATCTACAACCACACTGTCTAACAATTTCTGCTTACCTTCGCTTGTTGCCATTTCTTCCTGATTTTGAATATCAAACAGCATAATCAGACTGCTGCGAACTGCCGGCATGTGATCTTTTATTTTTTCTAGCACGTCATCATCACGTGCCATTACTTGCAGAGAAAACTGCATAAATCTGGCAGCGCGTTGGTCACGAAAACTGACAACGAATTTAGGATCCATTTTTTGGTATATAGGTGGATCCCTGGGCGCTTCTTCCTCTACCTCTTCTTCCTCTTCACCTATAACTTCCTCATTTTCACCAGCAGCATTATCTTGATCAAAAGCGCCTGTAAAATACAATGTTGCGCCAACCAGTCCACTACCTATTAAAACCGTAGCCAAAACTGCTACAATAATAACTTTCACTGTTGATGATTTCCCTTTATTCTGTTCAATATCTATTTCTTCTTTTTTCTCCATGCCTTTTACCTTTAATCAAAGTTTTGTTTTTGCCTTACAAAGTTGATTGCAAAAGACATGCCAATCATTTTATATACTATTTTTATATAAATATCATATAGTTAAAGTTAGTAATTAAACAGGTGATAAATTTTTGGCGAGTTTTGTGCGTGAAGTGACGGTATTCTGTCTTATGGCAAAGGGCGGCACTCCCGTCCTTTTTCATGTGATGAAAAACCAGAGAATAGCAGTCAGCGACTAATAAGCCTGCATTTCATCTAAAGGGCATCTCTTGTATCTCTCAAATATGGTGATTTAGGGAATGCAGAAAATAGTGCATTTTTTACCCAAAAAGAAGGAGAATTGTGAACTATTTAACGATTATC
>CAZYCY010000004.1:0-20581 GCA_964646145.1 uncultured Thiotrichaceae bacterium | reverse complement strand
AACAAATGTAACTACTCAGCGTAATTTTGGAAAAGGACGCAGGTTATTGATTTTTAAGGACGCTGTAAATACGTCCCCATGTTTGCTTACTTGGCGCTCTACTGCAACATCCATGTTGCAGATGCCTGAAAAATCAATAACCTACATCTTGATTATGCCTTTAGCTCCCATAAAAATAGCTGCACACTTACTTAAGCTCAACAACCATCAAGGATTACGACCGTTTATTACGATTTTAACTATTAATGAATTTTTTCTATTAAATACAAAGGATTATCGTAGCATACGGGAGCTAAAGGCATAATCAAGACCTACATCCTTACCTGGATAATACGCTGAGTAGTTACTAACAAATTTTATAAAAATGATTCAACTCATTGTTTATTGGTCTCAGATCGCTAGGAGCTTGTCCGAGAATGGAAACCGTAGCGAAAAATCGAGATTTTTAGTCCAGTTTTTCGAACATTTAAGGCGAATAGCACCGCTATTTAACGAAAATGTTCGGAAAAATGGGCAAAAATATCGGTTTTGCAGTAGGTTTTTCCATTCTCGGACAAGCTCCTAGTCAAAACTATGCACTTTAGTGCAAGGCTTTAGCTGCTACACATTTTTTAGTGGGCATTGATATCTTTTGAATTCACCATGAAGCGCATGAATGCATAAGATCTTCATGTCCTTCATGCGCTTCATGGTGATATTTATCTTTCAGTGTCCAGTTAAAGAAAAACGACTTTCAGTTGTTGTTTAGAGCAACCTATGGACTTTCAGTCCATAGTGGTTGAGTTGGGTTTTGTAGTGCAAATTTTAACAAGTTACGTAAGTTTAGCTGAATATTGTGGCTAATCAGGAAATTATATGAAACATTTAGCAAGTTCCAGGAGGCTGTCTGACAATAGAAAGTCTGCTGTGGAAAAGCCCTTTTGATTAAATTATCCGATTAAAATCGTTAAATATGCCCAATAAACGCCCTGCTACACGATATGCTTGTTGCGCTAAGGACTCAGGATTAAATAAGATGCGGAACTTAACGCCGTAGTTTGTTTCAGATTGGATGATCTCAAAAGGCGCATAGTTGCGCTACGCAACGATTTGAGATCATTCAAGCTGGAGCAAAAAGGCAAGTTAAGTTTCGTAAGTTATTTGATCCTGAGTCCTAAGGTTTATGGTGTTGGCAGTATTCGGTATATCGAGCCACTATCGGTAGAAAAATAGATCCAGCCTTCGGGGCTTTGCACTAAAGCCCGAATGCGCTCGCCCAGATTTTCCAGCAGCCGATTCTCGGTTGCTGATTTTGCGCCCTTACTTAATGAAATCATATTGAGGTGCCTGAGTTTTAATGCGCCAGCAAACAATTTTCCCTGCCACTGGGGAAAAGCTTCGCCGTCATAATACAAAAGACTGCCTGGTGCGATTGATGGTATGTAATATTTAACGGGTTGTTGCATACCCTTACGGTGTGTGCCTTCACCAACGGCAATCGGTCCCCAGTATTCTTTACCGAAAGAGATAACCGGCCAGCCATAGTTTTTACCTTTTTCTACCAGGTTGATTTCATCTCCGCCTCTGGGTCCATGTTCAATTGTCCATAATCTTTTGTTGTCATTGTCCCACACTAATCCCTGGGGGTTTCTGTGACCATAACTCCAGATTTCATCAAGTGCTGCGTTATCGTTTACAAATGGATTATCCTGTGGGATTTCACCATTGGGTTTTAATCTGATGATGCTGCCAGCATGGTTTTTCAGATTCTGTGCGCTATCGCGTACACCTCTATCGCCAACGCTAAAGTAAATATAACCCTGGTCATCAAAAGCAATCCGGCTGCCAAAATGTTTTGATGTGCGGGTGGTTGATTTTGTAACCAGTAAGTCCTGCCATTGCTGCAATTGATTATTTTTTAACTTTGCTCGTGATAAAGTGGTTGCACCCTGACCGTTTACGTCTTTACTGTAAGTAAAATAAATCCAGTCTTGTTGATGGAAGTCAGGCGCAACGGCAACGTCCATTAAGCCACCCTGACCTTCGACAAATATTTCTGGTAAACCGCTAATGTTTGTTAGTTTTGCAGTGCGGGTGTTGAGTATGCCCAACTTGCCTCTACGCTCGGTAAACAGGATTTCATGTTCAGAAATAAAGCTTAAACCCCATGGTATCCCCAGACCGGAAACCACTTTTTCAAGCTGAAATAAATCAGCTTTGACTGGCGTTGACAGCAGAATTAAAATGCCTGCTAATATCGATAGTATTTTCATCAGTATGTTTTTTGTCTGATTCAACAATAACTGTTATTGTCGTTATTTATTAGTCTCTTTTTAGGTTAAAACCACCGCCTTTAGGCGGTTAGATTTATCTACCATACTTTTTTCATTGCCACACCTTGCGTGGGTATGAGAAGTGGTAGTATCAAAATACATAGCAACGTCATTCCGTCATGTTTTTAGACGGAATCCATTGTTTAATCATACTGGATTCCGTCTAAAAACATGACGGAATGACGAGATAATCCTTAACTTACTGGCATTGAGACGGGTCTATATGACCCGTATCCGGACTTTAGTCCATAATACTAACCCACCAGCTTTAGCTGGTGGTTGAGTTAGCCAGAAGAAAATTCTGGCATGACAACAAGATAAAAATCAAGGAACCGGGCAAACATCATACCCAGCCACTTTGCGGAAGGTTTCTTCGCCAATACTCAAACAGCCAAGGGGTACCACCACCAGAGTGAGTATGGTGGAGACAAAAATACCAAACAGCAGTGAGATAGCCATGCCCTGGAAGATGGGGTCGGCCAGAATGATGACAGAGCCTACCATGGTGGATACTGCTGTAATCAGTACCGGACGTGTTCTTGCTTTGGCAGAAGAGATCACCGCATCATACAGTTCCATGCCACTGGCAACCTGGATGAGGGTAAAGTCGACCAGCAGGATGGAGTTACGCACGATAATGCCTGCCAGTGCAATCCAGCCTATCATGGAGGTGGCAGTGAAATCAGCACCTAATAGCAGATGCCCTGGGGCGATGCCTAATAGCGTCAGAGGAATGGGCGACATGATGACTGCCGGAATAAGGAAGTTACCAAACTGCCACACCACAAGCATATAAATAGCGATCAGAGCAACGGCATAGGCAATGCCCATGTCGCGGAAGGTCTCAAAGGTGACCGTCCATTCTCCGCCCCATTCAAAACCGGACACGTTATCTGTTTTGGGTGGACCAAAGTAATTACCTTTCAGGCTGATTCCATCCGGGGTAATATAGTTTTGTTCCTGCATCAGTCGTGCGACATCCATTTGTGCGTAGATGGGTGCCGATAATCGTCCTTTGGCTTCACCTACAACGTATTCAATCGGGCGCAGGTCTTTTCTGAACAGGGGGGAGCCTCGTGTTTCTTCGACGAACTTGCCTAATTGTCCCAGCGGAACGGTGGTTCCAGTCATGCTCATTATTGGCAAACTGTCAAGGTTGCTCAGGTCGGTGCGTTGCGACAGAGGCACCTGTAACAGGATGTGAGTGGGTTCTTTCACCGCTCTTTCTTTTAGATCGCTGACCTTGAACATGCCCATTGCCATGGCCAGATGCTGATTAATCGATTGAATGGAAACACTGTTTAATGCCGCTTTTTTGGAATTGATTTCGAAACGCCAGATGCTCATGGGTTCACGCATCAGGGTTTCCACCTCACCAATTATTTCGGACTGTTTAAAGAATTCTTTAAGGTCATGCGCTACCTGACGACGGGTTGTTGCGTCGGGACCGTGTACTTCGGCGACCACAGTTTGTAACACCGGTGGACCCGGCGGCATTTCAACCACAGTGACACCGGCACCGTCTTTTTCGCGGATACCGGAAGCTTCAACTGTCGGCGCTATCATTTCGCGTACTGCCACGGCGATTTCATGGCTGGTACGATCACGTTCGTCTTTATCAAGCAGAACAACCTGAATCTGAGCCTGCCATGGAAACGTGCGCAGATAAGTTTGGCGCACCATACCATTAAAGTCGAACGGGATAGAGGTTCCTGCGTAGCTTTGAACCGAGACGACCTCAGGCACCGTGCGAATGATTTCGGCGATATCATTGGTAAAACTGGCAGTTTTGGTGAGTGCCGTGCCTGCAGGCATGTTAATGGCTACCTGAAATTCGGGTTTGTTATCCAAAGGCAGCATTTTTACTGTCACCGCTGTGCTGTAAAACATCAAACCGGCAATGACGAAGGTGATTAATAAGCCAAGTAGAAATAAACGTCCCTTGGCGCGGTTTTTCCATGGGCTGCCGATGGTGTATTGGTGAATGCCTTCTATTTTTTTGTCAATTTTTATGTCGCGTTGCTGCATTTTTTTTAATTGCTTCATGCTCGGCAGCACCAGCATGGCTATCCAGGGTGCAAATACCAGGGCAACGAATAGTGAAAACAGCATGGCAACAGAACCCAGCGCGGGAATGGGGGACATATAGGGTCCCATCATGCCAGTAACAAAACCCATGGGGGCAAGCGCGGCAACCACGCAGAAGGTGGCCAACACCGTCGGGTTGCCTACTTCGCGAACAGCATCAATGGCTATGCTTGCATCCGGGCTACCATGTATCAACCAGCGGCGGTAGATGTTGTCAATAACAACAATGGTATTATCAACCAGAAAACCAATGGAGAAAATCAGTGCAAAAAGTGACACACGATTAATGCTGTAGCCCATTATCATGGCGGCAAATAAAGTAACCACCAGTACCAGCGGGATGGTTAGAAATACCACCGCTGCGGGTTTAAAACCCATTGACAGCCATACCAGAAACATGACTGCAAGGGTTGCAATAATCAGGTCGTTAAACAGGGCGTTAACCTTGTCGCTGGCACTTTTTCCGTAGTCACGGGTGTATTCAATATGCACGTTATCGGGAATAAAAACACCCTGAAGTCTTTCCATTTCAGCACGAACGTTCTGCACCACAACGACGCCATTGGCACCTTTGTGTTTGGCGATGGCGATAGTAACGGCCTGGGCGTTATCGACTCGTTCTCCGGGGTAAGCTGCACCGCTGGAGAAGGTCACCATCTGTTTTGCCTGTTCCGGACCGATGCTCACTCTGGCTACATCACTCATAAAGACCGGACGACCCTCATGCAAGCCCACCACCAGCTGGCGGATATCATTAACACCTCGTAGAAAAGTACCGGTTTCAACGTAGGCGAACAGCTCGCCACGTTCAGTATAACCAACGGTTTGCTGGTTGTTGAAGCCTTCAATAGTCTGAGCTATTTGCCCCATGCTTAAATTAAAGCCGACCAGGCGAGCAGGGCTAACGTCAATACGCACCTGGCGTGCCCGACCTCCCGAAATAAAGGTGCTACCTATTTTTGGGAGTTGTTGTAGTCGTTGTTTAACGGTGGTTGCCAGCGCACGCAGGGTAGAGTCGTCAAGCTCGTTAGACCACATGGTGATGGTGACCACCGGTACGTCATCAATGCTCTTGGGTTTCATCATGGCGGGCAGCGCGCCAGGTGGCAGTTTATCTGCATGGGCTTTAAGCTGTGCCATGGTGCGTAGTAGTGCGAACTCCATGTCTACGCCAACGCGGTAACGCAGGGTGATCATGCCCATTTCTTTATCGCTGACAGAGTACACATGTCTGATGTTGGGGATCTCACTGAGTACACGTTCCTGTGGTCCGATCACCAATTTGGCAATCTGTTCTGCCGAAGCCCCCGGCATCTGATAGAAAATATCAATCATGGGGACGGATATTTCTGGATCTTCCTGGCGTGGCGTAGCGATCAGACCATAGATGCCGAGAAACAGCATGACCAAATACAGCAGTGGAGATAAAGGCGAGTGGATGAATGCCTTGCATAGTTCGCCCGCCGTGCCGAGGTTGACGCAATCTATGTTACTGGCGGGATTGTCCTGTGCTGTCTGTTCGGTTTTACTCATATTTGCTCTGTACGGGTGACGCTATAGAAGAATAGGGGTTTTTCAAACAGATAAATCAGGTTTTTAAACAGGTGGCTATCTCTATGAACCGTAACCTGCAATGGCTGAGGGTTGTGCAATAATTTTGTCGCCAACTCTGATGCCGGAAATAACACTGATGTAACCATTGGTGGCTTGCTCATCGACACGTATCAGGCGCAATCTGTGCCTGCCGTCATCGGTCACCAGCAATACGCCTGGCAGGCTGCCACGCCAGACAATGGCAGAATAGGGAATGACTGGCAAAGCAAGCATTCTGTTGGCAGGATCAGGCAATATGATCTCGGCATACATGCCGGAGTGCGCGACTATATTTCTCGGCAGGGTGAACTTTACGGTGGTGGTATGACCGCCCGCTGCTGCCATTGGAAAAATGCGATCAACGAAAACGTGTATCTGCTCGCTATAACCATCCAGCCTGGCATAGGTACGCCCACCCTGTCTGATGACTCTGAGTAATCGGGTGGGTACTTCGACACGAATTTGCAGGCGAGTGACATCGGCAAAACTGATCAGTGGCATTCCTGGTTGTACGATGTCGCCTCTTTCAACCATTTTTTTCAGAATAACCCCATTAAAGGGCGCGTAACTGATGGCATTTCTCAGTGCTACGTCAATTTCGCGTAGCGAGGCATAAACCTGGTTGACACTGTTAATTGCGGTTTCAATCTGCACACCCATGGCGTACAGGCTGGCGTGACGTTCCACATTTGGGTTGCCCTGACCGGTAATTGATCGCATCGGATCGCCGAACATGCCGAACAGACTGGGGGCGCCACCAAGCATGGCATTGGCCTGAGCATGAGGGTTTTGCAGCTCGTGATTGTATTGAATGATGGCATTGCGATGCGCCGCTTTGGCACTGGCAAGCTGAGTCATAAGCTGTTCACGTTTTGCCAGTAGTGTGCTTGTGTCCAGAGCAATCAGCGCGTCACCCCGGTTGAAAGCATCACCTTCCGAGCCAGCAACAAAACTGACGTCACCGGGCATCTGGGCGGAGAGGTTGACGATTTTTTCAGGTTCTACCGTGCCACCTAGAGCGACGGTGCCACTGACGTCGCTGCTTGTTACGGTAATGATGTTGTTATCAACAGCGTTGTCTTCCGCCCACGCTAGACCTGGCAAAAAATGTGTGCTGATGAAAAATATGGTGGTATAAAAGATTGCCTTGGAAGAGTAACGCATTTAGTAAAATAACCTGTGTCTGTGATTTAACTTTAGTTGATCTTGCCTGGTAAACAAAAAAATACCAGCACAAGCTTGCATTGTACGGGGCTGGCTATTATTTTATCTTGCACTATATATTAAGATATTAAGACACGAATCGCTGTACAAAGTTTTGATTTTTATCAAATGGATGTGAGCAATTCAAAATTAGTACAGCGATTCGTGTTTCTATGTCGGGTTTGGTGTATTAGAAACGCACCTCTGCAAAAGCGGCACGACGTGGTGCTTTCATCTTATCAGGAAGTATGGCATCAAGTTTCTCCATCAGTTTTGGCCACAACAAGGTGTACACCACTTCTGCCTGGATTACTTTTACATTTTCGACAGGAATCTGGTATTCCAGTACACGGGTTTCATGTGGCTCCAGGCGGTTGTCAGAAAGCACTTCTTTGGCTGTGGGTGGCATGGTCGGGTTGCCTTCGCCATCGCCCAGGGTGTAAACAAATGCTGCTTGCGGGTCATCTTTCATTGGATGTTCTTCATAGTTTCTCCACAGTTCTTTGCCAGCATCATCAAATGCAGTCAGGCGAAGTATGACGGTGCGGAAAGGTGCCCCGGTAGGGAACTTATGTGGCAGTTTGTTCACGATGGTGATGGTTGTATTGATGATGTCACCATTTTTCTCTACATCCAGTGTCATTGAGACAGCTCTGCGAACCTTGGCAGGCGAGTGTCCGCCCAGCATGCTGTGGCTGGCATGACCATTTACACCGGTTGTAGGCATGTGGCAGGACTGGCATGTGGTGGCGGATTCGCTGTCTCTGATCTCGGCACCGGTGTCGCACAATACTACGCCGTGAGAGTTTTTACGTTTTTCATGACAGCCCATACATAGGTCATTTCGCTGGAATAAAGCGGCATTGCCGCCTTCCAGTGGAAAAGGATGGAAGGGTTTAGTTGTTGCTAAGAGTTCTGCTGGCATTGCCCCTGTGGTATAATTTTTGCCGGATGGTGCCTGTAAATGTGTAGTTGAAAACTCATAGGCATCGATACCAAGGCGAAGTTTGCCATCGGGTTTAACCACACCCTTGAAACCGGTGATGGTGTGGCAGGTGATGCAGTTTGTGCCTTCATTAAAGGCAGGTTGTGCGTCCAGTTTGGTCTTGCCCTGCAGCGCAGCATTGGGCGCGTGACACTTCAGGCAGACCGGGAACTTGCCTTTTCTGCTGGTTACGCCTTCTTTAGTCGGGTCGCCCATCACCTGACGATAAAACGCACCGTGGATGGGGCTTACCAGGGCAGTGGAATTAGCATGTTTGGAACCTTTCCATTCGTTATAGATTTCCTGGTGGCAGGCAGCGCAGACCACGGCAGAAACTTCGTGAGGCCCGGTAGGGATAGGAACAGTAACGATGTCTCGTTCAGCGTATGCGGTCAGTGAAAACAAAAATATGAAGCAAAGCGCGAAAAGATGAAAGCGGGTCATTTGTAATACCTGTTTTTTTATTTACTATTCAATTGTGGGTAGATTGTTACAGATTTGTGACTGAATCACAAACAGGGTTTAATAATATTGGAATATGTTTATATAGCGATATAGAGTGCAGTGGTGGATGAAATAGCAGATTTGATCGATCACGATGGTTCAATGATGTCAAACTAAAACACCCTGAACGGTAGCCGTGTTAAGTGTTTTAGGATGGTTTTGTGTCGGCAAGGTTTGTTTCCAGTTATGCTCAAATAACACCTGGTATGAACAGGTTTTATGTTTTTTTATTTAGATACTGAGGTAAAATTTGTTTTACTTTAGTGCTCACTGTGCCAAAAAATACAAACTTATTAATCGTTGCATAAGTTTTCGCCACATATTTTTGTGACACGCCGTAAATATATCCCTATAGGCTTGACGGTAGCGTCCATGCTACCGACAGTCACAAAAACATGCAGCGAAAACTTATGCAACGATTAATATTACTCGAATCCATGCATCGAAATGCGAAATTAAGGTGTTGATATATTCTAAGCAATATTCAGTTGTGTTAAAAAAAGCGACAGAGCTGTTGTCCATTGCCTCTGCCCCTGGTGTGAATAGATGAGCTGGCTCAACAGCGGTTGGTTGTTACTATTAGTGGATCTTGCAATTATCGTTGTATTGATTCCGGTTGTTATTCTACAGCGGCGTGAGTCGGGCGCGACACTGGCGTGGATTCTGGTTATTGTGCTGATTCCTTTTCTCGGTCTGTTGGCTTTCTGGGTGTTTGGCACCACCCGCCTGTACATGCGTCGTCGCAAGCGTAGTAGAATTGAGGCGCGGCTTGCACCGGCATTGCACAAGCTGCATTTACAATCATCGGCTCGATTGTCGGTGGCGGATCTTCCGCCATCGTTGTTGCAACTCGCTGAAAAATTGGATGAAATCGGTCCGCAACCCGGTAACGAAGTTACTCTTTTGCGACAGGGAATGCTGGCATTCGATACGCTCGAAGCGGCCATCAATCAATCAGTTCATCACATACACCTGGTCTATTATATCTGGCAACCGGATGCTACTGGCATGCGACTGCGTGATGCCTTGATACGAGCCTGCCACCGTGGTGTTGAAGTACGCTTGTTACTGGATGATGTTGGTTCGCGCAGTGCCGGACGTGTTTTTTTTCAGGATTTACTGGCTGCCGGTGGTCGGGTTAAGCGCTTTCTGCCGGTCAATTTGTTAAGTCGTCAACTGTCATTGAACAACCGTAACCACCGTAAAATTATGGTGGTAGATGGTGAGATCGGCTTTACCGGAGGCATGAACGTTGGTGATGTCTATGCCGGATTGGCGGAGCCCTGGCGGGATTTACATGCGCGTATCTGTGGTCCGGTAGTGCATTCTTTGCAGGAGGTTTTCTGCCAGGACTGGTATCATGCCACTGCTGAAGATTTGGTGAGCGCAGCCTATTTTCCTCAGACTAAAGCTGGCGGTGAGGTTTGTGCGCAATTGTTGGCAAGCGGTCCGGCTGATCAGCGCTGGCGCAGTATTCACACTTTGTTGTTTGCGGCCATCAATCTGGCGCAGCAGCGAGTATGGATTGAAACCCCTTATTTTGTCCCTGATCCGCCCATTTTTACTGCTCTGCAAACCGCTGCGTTAAGGGGTGTAGATGTCCGTTTATTATTGCCAGAACGCTCTGATCACCCGTTAGTGCTTTATGCCGGACGATCTTTTTTAGATCAGTTGTTGCTCGCCGGGGTGCGAGTATTTGAGGTACACGGTGCCATGCCGCACGCCAAGACAGTCACTATTGATAGTAATTTTTCCACGTTGGGTTCTGCCAACATGGACCAGCGCAGTTTTCGTTTGAATTTTGAGGCAAATCTGTTTTTCTATGGCAAGGATGTTGCCTGTGAACTTGAGCAGGATTTTTTATCCTTTTGCGCTGAGGCAAATGAGGTGACAATGGCGAGCCGGCAGAGTGTTTCAAAACGCCAACGGCTGGCTGAAGGCATAGGCAGGGTACTTGCACCGCTGTTGTAACAGGTGTTAGTACTCGAATCGCGCCAGCTTAATGCTTCGAAAAAAATGAGAGATGCAGTTTGTATCTTCGGCTTTTAGAAAATGGTATTCTTTGTTAGTGTTGAGCTAAAAAAGTGATAAAAAGAGGGCGATATGCAGCAGTTCAAAAATATTCTTCTGGTACTGAATGCTGAAGAACAGGAAACGGCTGTTTTGGATAAGGCTGTGTCGCTTGCCAGACAAAATGGCGCGCGGCTGACACTGTTTTCAGTATTGCAGGAGCCGCAGGGTTATTTTGGTTACAGTGTATCCGTTACCCTGCACCAGCTAAAGTCGGAAATAAATGAGCGTAAGGAATGGCTGCGGGGACTAACGCTGAATTTGCTGAAGGATGAACTTGAGGTATCGATTAAAGTAGAACAGGGTGTGCCCTTCCTGGAAATTATTCGCCAGGTATTGCGCCAGAAACACGATTTGATTATCACTACGGCGGAAGAAAAAAAAGGTCTACGAGCACGTCTTTTTGGCACTACCTCTATGCACTTGATGCGAAAATGCCCCTGCCCAGTGTGGGTGGTCAAGCGGGCGCAGACGCAAGCATTTAGCCGAATCCTGGCGGCGGTAGATCCATCGGTACATGATTTGAAGCAGGACTCACTCAATAACATGATTTTGCAACTGGCGACTGGATTGGCTCGCAATAATGTGACAGCATTACATATCGTTCATGTGTGGTATTTATTCGGTGAGCGATATGGGCATAGCCGAGGTATGGGTGTGGAAGCTAGAAAGGCAAGGGAGCAAGCAAGAATTGAGCATAAACAGATTCTTGATACTCTGTTGAGTCAGGCTGATGTTATTGATGTAAAACCTCAGTTGCATCTGCTAGAGGGCGACCCTGATCAACGCATACCAGAACTGGCGGCAGAACAGGGTATTGATTTGCTGATTATGGGCACGGTCTGCCGCACCGGGATTGCCGGTTTTTTCATTGGTAGTACGGCTGAAGAGGTACTCAATCAGGTGGATTGTTCGGTATTAACACTAAAGCCGGAAGGTTTTGTGACACCGGTTGCACTCGAGTAACTCGATGCGGGATTTTTTTACACGCGCAATGCCCTTGCATGAGAGGTTGCAGTCACTTGCAGTTGCAGCGAGCGAGCGCACATTAACAATGGATGATGGTTTACACCGCCTGACAGTGGGAGCAAATGGTTACGGCATTCCATTGTTGCTAGTATCGTTGCCTGCTGCGTTACCGATGCCAGCCTTGGGTTTGAGTTCCGTGCTGGGTGTGGTTGTGGTTTTGTTTGGGCTGCAGATGCTTACCGCAAAGCACACTGTGTGGTTACCGCGCTGGTTCCTGCGCATCCGATTACGTCCCGACTGGATTGCGCGTGCCGCCCGCCTGGGAAAGTATCTTTTGCCCAGACTCGAACACATAGTAAAGTCCCGCATGATCTGGATGAGATGTTTTCCCTGCACTTTATTGCTGGGGATAGCTGTTATTTTATTGGGGCTAATGATGATGATGCCAATTCCAGGAACCAATACGCCTCCAGCTATTTTTCTGTTAATTTTGAGTGTTGCTCTGATCGAAAATGATGGTCTGTTGGCGTTTCTGATGGTAGTTATGGCTCTTGCGCTGATGCTGTTGTATGCAGAAGCTATTTATTTGCTAATAACGTGGTTGGCTGGATAATGAGACCATGAAAAAATCGAATAATGTAGCTGTAATATTCGAATATTACTGGATTGTTAAGGGCATCTAATAATTCTGTTTGAGTCTCTCAAGTGCGAAGATGTCAATCATGAATTCTTAGAGATGCTCTTAACTAACTCCAGTTTTGAAAAATAGCGTGAGTTAGCGTTGATTCTGTTTGCCATCTTAATCAATTTTAAAAGTGTTATTAATTGGTAACTACTCAGCGTATTATCCAGGTAAGGACGCAGGTTATTGATTTTTCAGGACGCTGTAAATACGTCCATGTACGCTCTACTGCAACATCCATGTTGCAGATGCCTGAAAAATCAATAACCTGCGTCCTTTTCTATTGTACGCTGAGTAGTTACATTAATTGTTACATAAGTATTCGTCTCCTCCTTTAGTCTGTGAAGCGCTATAAATATATATTCCTACCTGGGCTTACCCACAATCTTCCGCTAAATATTTTGGGTTTATTGCATGGCAAGTGTCTGTCATGGTGCTAATCCAGGCAAATTATTTTTTGTGACACTTTGATGCCCGCCTCTTGTGACATAGCCAAAAACCACCGTGTTAAAGGAATTTTGCTTTGTTCAACCTTAAAAAACCATAACCTTCAGCACCTTAGTCATCCTCGCTACGATTCAACTGATTTTTTCAGGCCATTTTGTTCTGCTTTATAGATGTCGGCAAACTTTACACTGTTGCATGGTGATCGTAGCTATGTTTAGTATTATATTTCTATCTCCATGAAATAATTACACTATTAATTTTATGGCATAAAAAATGCTTAAAATATTGAATTCACATTACTATCTAAGCAGAATAATATTGGGGTTGTTTTAATGGGTACAAAAGATAATAAAAATGACTATGATGAAAAACGAATTTCTGAGCGTAGAACAATAGTAGACCGTCGTCGTGCTGTACGATTTAGCGATGCTTTGGGTCGTCGTTCTGGCATTGATCGGCGGTTATCAATAAATTAGCACGTCATTCAGTAACTTCTCAATAAGTCGGGGCAGCTGTATAGATAGAGCTGCCCCGACTTATTGAGACGTTACGAGCGCTCTCGCATTTTATGCCAATTTTAACGCTACTGGATTCTGCTTTGTTGTTTTTATGGCTTTTCAATTGGGTTAATTTGTATCAGCATACCTACTAGCGGGTGGTCAATGTAGTGTAGTACTCTACTGCGCATGCGGCGGTGGCTGTTAATTGGGTATGTGTAGAATTGGTATAGAGCCTTGCCAGTTGTCATTTCGTTGTATATCGTTTGACTGGCGGAGGTGAGTGCCGCCTCTGAATAGTTGTCTAGCGGTATTTTTCTATGATAATTTAATTGGCTGTGCATGTGTAAGAATCTTGATAGTACAAGTCTGAAGGTGCCGCTCAAAGTGTTTGTTGACCTGCTTGTATGTGTGTTTTCTAACGCTTCAATATTTATTTCAAAGGCTGTATTTTTATTGAGGCCAGCTTGTATCCATGCACCATAAAATAAAACATTGTATTGGGATGAAACGTTTAGTCTTTTGTATTGTTTTTTAAGCATTGTAGGCTTGATTGACTGAAACCGCTCTGAATTCACATTTTTGTTGAGCTTGTCTGAGCCACTGGTTGGTTGTTGATGCTTTATTTTTACTGTTTTGTTCCAGTTTTCACTGTTTAAGTAACGGTCACGTGCATCTTCGAACAGGATAATTTCGACATGGTATTGCTTTAAGGCGCTTTGAGCTCCGGCTAGTGTGCAATTTGTTGTTACAGCAAAAAGTAACAATAAGGTGATTAGTATTTTCATTGGTTTCCGTTAAAATTATGGTAACTTCTCAATAAGTCGGGGCAGTCCATCATTTTGAGACACGCCGTAAATACGTCCCTGTAGGCTTGACGGTAGCATCCATGCTACCGACAGTCTCAAAATGATGGACTGCCCCGACTTATTGAGAAGTTACAAATTATGCAGCGGTTTCCTGTAAGCCAAGGGTATCAATTACTTGATAAATTTGTTTTGCACGTTCTTCAATATCATCGAATGACTCCAGTATGCGGAATGTTTGTTTGCCATCAAAGTGATAAAGCTTAGACTGGGATTGTATCATTTCAATTAATTTAACATGGTTGATGTTGGGGTGTTCATTAAATTTAAGCTTAATGCCACTGTCTACAACTTGAATATTGGTGATGCCTATATCCTGTGCAACAAGTTTTATTGTGGTAACGGTGAACAGGTTTTTAAGATAGTCTGGTAGTAATCCAAAACGGTCGATTAGTTCGACGCGAATATCATCAAGCAATTGCTGGTTGTTGGCACTGGCAATGCGTTTGTATAACATCAGGCGCTGATGAATATCGTAGACGTAATCATCAGGAATTAAAGCCGGTAAACCCATATCTATTTCGATGCCAGAATGTAAGGGTGCATCCGGGTCGGGAACTTTGCCCTGCTTTAAGGCTTTTACTGCGCGGTCGAGTAATTCGCTGTACAGGGTGAAACCCACCTCGGAAATTTGCCCGCTTTGATTTTCGCCTAACAATTCGCCTGCGCCACGGATTTCCAGATCGTGTGTTGCCAGGGTAAAGCCAACCCCTAAATCTTCAAGTGATTCAATGGCTTCTAGGCGTTTCTTCGCGTCATCTGTCATCATGGGTTCGGGTGGCGTGAATAGATAAGCATAAGCGCGATGGTGTGAGCGACCGACACGTCCGCGTATTTGATGCAATTGCGCCAGACCTAAACGGTCAGCCTTGTTGATAATAATGGTGTTGGCAGTGGGTACGTCAATGCCGCTTTCAATAATGGTGGTGGCAACTAAAATATTAAAACGCTGATGATAAAAATCCAGCATCACTTGTTCCAGCTGTCTTTCCGGCATCTGTCCGTGGGCAAATTCAACGCGGGCTTCCGGTACTAGCTGCTGAATATCGCGGGTGATTTTTTCGATGGTTTTCACTTCGTTATGCAACACATAAATTTGTCCGCCCCGTTTCAGCTCACGCTGGCAGGCTTCTTGAATCAGTGCATCATTCCATTGCGTGACAAAAGTGTTGATGGAATGTCTTTGCATAGGCGGTGTCGAGATAATGGATAAATCTCGAATGCCAGCCAATGACATGTTTAATGTTCTGGGAATGGGGGTGGCAGTTAAGGTTAATATGTCGATTTCGGCACGCAGTGATTTAACGTGTTCTTTGTGGCGAACCCCGAAGCGGTGTTCTTCGTCAACAATGATTAATCCTAAGTCATGATATTTAACGGTTTTCTGTAATAATTTGTGCGTACCGACAACAATATCCACTTTGCCATTGGCTAAATCGGACAATACTTCTTTTTGCTTTTTAGCGGTATTAAAGCGTGACAGACAGGCAACTTTTATGGGCCAGTCGGCAAAACGGTCGCTAAAGTTTTGATAATGTTGCTGTGCCAATAATGTGGTCGGCACCAGTATGGCAACCTGTTTTCCGGTCTGTTTGCCAGAATAGGCCACGGCAAAGGCGGCACGCATTGCCACTTCGGTTTTGCCAAATCCTACATCACCACAAACCACTCTATCCATTGGTTGCGGGCTGCGTAAATCTTCTAACACAGCATGGATGGTGCTTTCCTGGTCAGGCGTTTCTTCAAACGGGAAACTGTTGCAGAAGCTGGCGTATTCATTTTCATCAATGGGGTAAGAACGACCCCGTACGGCGGCGCGGCGGGCATGGATGTCAAGTAATTCGGCAGCCACATCACGTGCCTGCTGCGCTGCTTTCTTCCGTGCTTTTGCCCATTGGTCGGAACCCAAACGGTGCATCGGGGCGTGTTCTGCCGAGGCTCCGGTGTATCGGCTAATTAAATGTAACGATGATACCGGTACGTACAGCTTTGCGTTGCCGGCATAATCCAAGAGAAGAAATTCTGCGTCATAGCCGTCACCTTTAAGTTTTTCCAGTCCGAGGTAACGACCAACGCCGTGGTCAATATGCACTACTGGTGCACCGATGGTTAAGTCGGTAAGGTTTTGTACGATGGCATCACTGTCGGCGCCGCGTTTTTTTCTGCGCCGTTTTTGTATTGCACGCTGACCGTAAATCTGTGCCTCGGTAATGACGGTGATATTCGTTTTAACCGTGTCAGAGGCTAGCAATACCAGTCCTTGTGTAATATCTGAAACGGTAATGCAGATTTTATCTTCACAGGCAATAAATTCTTGCCATGACTTGCAAATCAAAGGGTGTATTTTATGACCGCGTAATAATTCGATTAATACTTCACGGCGACCACCGGTTTCGGCAACAAATAAAAGCCGCCCCTGGTGAACAGCGGTGAATTCATTAATGTAGCTGTTCAGTGCTTGCGCGGGTTCTTCTAGGCGAGTTTGTAAAATCAGGTCGGGCGGTGTTTTTACCTTTGCATTGTATTGTGCATCGACATGCTTATTTTTTGATGTGTAAATAACACGACTTTGCTCTAATACATGGCTTATTTCAGAGCTGGTTTGATACAGGTATTCGGGTGACAGAATAGGGCGTTCAATGTCGTGTCGGCGCTGTTCATAGCGCTGGTTAACGTTTGTTTCAAAAGCGTCCAGTTGTTGCTTTAATTCTAATGGCGCAATATAAAGTGATGACCGGGGTAAGTAATCAAACAGGGTGTTAAGTTCATGGTCGTCATAAAATATCGGCAAATAATACTCAATACCCGATGGCATAATGCCGTCACTGACACTTTTATAAATGATGCTGTTCAGTGGATCACCAGATAGCATTTCCCGGTAACGTTCACGGAATTTTTTTATGCCGGCTTCATCGCTGGGAAACTCTCGCGCCGGTAATAATTCGACACTTTTAACTTTATTGTCCTTCCTTTGCTCGGTGAACGGCACATCCTTGTGCCCCTGCTCAGAACGCTGGCTTTGTGGATCAAAGCAGCGAATGGTTTCTATTTCGTCATCAAATAAGTCAATGCGGTAGGGCATGGTAGAGCTTGCCGGAAACAGGTCAATAATTGAACCACGTATGGCAAATTCACCATGCTCCATGACTTCGCTAACATTAATATAGCCGCTGGATTCAAGATTTCGGCGAAAATCATCAGTGTTTAACTTTTGCTTAACTTTTAAACTTAAAACATTGCCCTGAATATAGCTTTTGGGTGGCAGACGTTGTGCCAGCGTGTTTAACGGGATGATTAAAATATCACCGCCACCTATTTTCTGTAGCGCATAAAGGGTGGTTAACCTTTCTGCAATAATATCCTGATGTGGGGAAAATATATCGTAGGGTAGGGTTTCCCAGTCGGGAAGGTGGAAAAGTGTTTGTTTTTCATCTTTATAGAATTCGATTTCTTTGGTTAAGCTATCAGCATGGACAACATCTTCCACAATGATGACCAATGGACCGTTTGTGTGCTTGCGAGAGGTCTCTACGATAGATAGCGCCAAGGCACTACCGTAGAGTCGGTTCCACCAGGTTTGCTGGCTTTTTTCGGGGATTTGAAGCTGTAACAAGGGAATATCGACTATTGTAATAATTGCAGGTTGGGAAAACATTTCCAGAAGGTGAATTATCCCGTTCTAAGATCATCAATACAAGGTGTCAGGACTATTTTTTGGACTAATTTTGTAACTACTCAGCGTGATTTGAGAAAAGGATGCAGGTTATTGATTTTTCAGGACGCTGTAAATACATCCATGTACGCTCTACTGCAACATCCATGTTGCAGATGCCTGAGAAATCAATAACCTGCCTCCTTACCCAGATAATACGCTGAGTAGTTACCTAATTTTTTAGTTTGATGCAGTACCTGACAGGACACTTCACTGGTAGACTAATCTTATGGATATAAATACACTTATTACCAATCATGAAATAACCATACGCCTGAGCTTCTTTTTTGGCGTATTTATTATTATGGCGATTTGGGAGATGATTGCGCCCAGGCGGCAGCTTATTGTTCCAAAATTACTGCGCTGGTCAAATAATCTAGCACTGGTATTTTTAAACAGTGTGCTACTGCGTTTGCTGTTTCCAGCGGCGGCAGTGGGTATGGCATTTTTTGCTAGCGAACAGGGTTGGGGCATCTTTAATTACTACTCAGTGCCTTTAGTGCTTGCTGTTATTGTCTCGGTTATCATCATGGATGGAATGATTTATCTGCAACATGTGATGGTGCATGCAGTGCCCGCACTATGGCGATTGCATCGTGTGCATCATGCAGATCCTGATATTGATGTCACCACCGGTGCGCGTTTTCATCCGCTGGAAATTATTCTCTCAATGTTGATTAAATTTTCAGTCATTATCGTTTTAGGCCCTCCTGTGATTGCGGTAATTATTTTTGAAATATTACTGAATGCAACAGCAATGTTTAATCACAGCAATGTGCGTTTAAATTTAACCGTGGATAAATATTTGCGTTTATTCGTTGTTACTCCGGATATGCACAGAGTGCATCACTCAGTCGAAGCTGATGAAACCAACAGTAATTTTGGTTTTAGCCTGCCGTGGTGGGATCGGCTATTCGGCACCTACCGCGAACAGCCACGGGCAGGGCACAGTAAAATGACCATAGGCATTCATCAATTTAATCAGCCCAGTGAAGTCACCTGGTTGCATAAAATGTTGCTGTTACCTTTTATTGGAAAAATATCGGAGTATGTAATCAATAGTCGTTACAAAGATAATGAATAAGCCTTTAGTCCGCACCGTTATCATCCTGGCTTTAGTCGTTACCATATCGCTAGCTCTGTTTTACCGTGAACATTTTAGTATAGAGCTAATCGAACAGTGGATTAATCAGACTGGATGGTGGGCGCCGCTTATATTTATTCTGGCCTATATTGTTGCTACTGTATTGTTTTTGCCGGGCGTTATTTTAACCTTAGCTGGTGGTGTTATTTTTGGCCCGGTGCTGGGTGTTTTGTATACCATGGCAGGGGCGACAGTTGGCGCAGTATTATCCTTTCTTATTGCTCGTTATCTTGCCTCAGATTTTGTCTCAGAACGTTCTGGTGGCAAGTTAAAACAGTTAATCAATGGTGTTGAAACAGAAGGCTGGCGTTTTGTGGCATTTGTACGACTGGTGCCATTGTTTCCATTCAACTTGTTGAACTATGCTTTAGGTTTAACCAGAATCCGCTTTATTGAATATGCATTAGCCACGCTTATATTTATGATTCCCGGCAGTATTGCTTATACTTATATTGGCCATGCCGGTCGAGAAGCAATCAGCGGTGCTGATGGCATGATAAAAACAATATTAATTGCCATAGCCTTATTAGCCGTTGTCATGTTTTTACCGCGTTTTGTGGCAACGATTAGACGTGGTGCTGATATTGATGTTGCTGAGTTAAAACGTCGCATAGCACAGCAGAAAACACTGCTGCTGGATGTTCGCTCAGAGGTGGATTTTCAGTCAAAAGGGCGCATTGATAAAGCGTTGAATGTTCCGCTCGAGCAGCTTGAACAACAATTATCGCAACTTGATGGTTATGTCACACAGTCCATTTCTATTATTAGCGCAACGGATAAACGCTCAAAAAAAGCGGCCAATATTTTATTGAAACACGGTTTTCAGAATATTCGTGTGGTCCGTGGTGGTATGAGCGACTGGCTTAAACAAATATAAACGCTTATCTTGCACTCTAATATGCACCATCACTTGCAGGATTTAGGTAAAAAGCTATGGCTGATGGTAATATCACAGAACGGTGATAATTGATGCTGACGATACAGTGAGACCTCAGCATAACTCAAGCACAAATTAAAACGGCTAATTATTTCCAATATTTCTGTCAAAATATCGCGCAATAGCACACTATTACACTCAATTTTGCCAAAAATCTTGAAAAAACCATCTCATTTTTCTTTGCACCTGACTTATGCTGAGGTCTCACAGTGAAAAATGATATAAAAACTTGTCAACTTTTGCTTCGTAAATGCCATACCCATGTGCCACTGCTGGCGAAAAGATGCAGCTATAATGGGGTTTTGAGTGTGAAGAGTATATAGGGCATCTCTAAGCGGTCGCCCTGGCAGGCTGAGCTAGATTTGATGAAATTTTAACCTGTAGAATCCTACTAAGGACTCAGGATCAAATAACTTACGAAACTTAACTTGCCTTTTTACTCCAGCTTGAATGATCTCAAATCGTTGCGTAGCGCAACTATGCGCCTTTTGAAATCATCCAAGCTGAAACAAAAATTCGGCGTTAAGTTCCGCATCTTATTTAATCCTGAGTCCTAAAGGTTAATGAAAACA
>CAZYCY010000003.1:0-20684 GCA_964646145.1 uncultured Thiotrichaceae bacterium | reverse complement strand
GTTTTAAATCGTTTTTTACAATATTTTAATAAATCAAAATAGTTTTCAAAATATAAATCAAAACCGTCTTCTGACGGTGCGTCGTATTCACAGTAGTCACTGGAATGCTCACGGCAAATATCTGGACGCGTATCGTATATACCGCAACCGCCATTTATTTGTAAATGCTGGCAATGCCCCTCAACCAGTAATGTCCAGCCATCGCTATCTTTGTAGATTTTTACGTTATTGTGAGATACCTGCCATAACAGTTGACGAAAATCTTTTTTGGAGCGAGGGGTGTCGAGATGTTGTGTGACATAGGTGCAGCAAATTGAGCCGGTGCAAAATGAGCATTTGTTTTCGGTGGTAACGGTTATGCCATTTATTTTGGTCATTATAGAAACGTGTTACATTAATCCTAATTTGTTGAGTGAGCCGGAATGTTTTATAAGATATTCGCCACTGTTTTGTCTTTTTGCAAACAGCCCCAGGCTTTGTTTAACATTATCGCTGGCATATGCTGTTGGCAAAAGTTTGATGTTAATTGTATAGTTAGCTTCTGCTGACAATTCTGCTGTACCGTTTATTTTAATATCGCCACCCTGGTTTTTAATATCAGCTTTGAGAAGCTGCTGCTCAGATTCAAACAAGCTTATCGTTACATTACCGAGAGAGGCCGTTTCGGCAACGGTGACTTCAGCGTTGTGCCAGTTTATTACGCCGTTGGCTAATGGTAGCTCACCCTGCTTCCACTGTGCATTCTCAATATTAATGCTTATCAAACCGGATAGTTGTGCCATGGGGATATTGGCTAGTTCGGCGATTTTTTGTGCGGATATCGTTGCTTGCAGGTGGTTGATGAAGTAGCGTCCAAAAAATGATGTGCCTAGCTCGGCACTGATGTCATTTCCCATATACTGACTGTTTACCTTGACGGCTATTCTTCCACTCAGTATTTTCCAAAGTGGAAAAGACCATTGGGTATTTCTAAGTTCGATATTATTGTTTATGGTTATGCTATAGGCTTTGCCATTCCAGAGTGATCCGCTAATACCCTGTATAGTAGCGATGCCGCTGTTATTGACAACACCGGATATGAGGTTGGCAGGTACGGTCGCGGCTAATAACACAAGATAGGAAGCAACAGCAAGGAAAATATAAGTTCTTTTTTTCATAAATTACGACTATAAGTAACGGTCATACATAAGGGCATGGTTTATTAACGAAACGGATGTTAAAGATACGGGTTATACAGGGTGTGCTATAAATGCGTTCATGCATGCTTGATTTTTGTATTTTTGCAGTGCGCAGTCTTTAATAATCAGTATCCTTTTCATCCGATTTAGCAGTATGTGTTTATCATAGGCGCTCAAGTGTTAAACGCACATTAGCTCGTCCGGGGTTGTTGGCGCGTTCAATGTTTGCGCTCACTACCTGTATGCCATTATGTGTCGCCAGGGTATTTAGCCAAACCAGCATTTGATTGAATGAGGCATCGTTTAAGGTAACTCGGGCACCGTTTTTACCGGAAGATTCTATTTTAGTTAAATTCTGTTTTAAGCCGGAAATATTGATGCTTTGCTCAATAACCAGTGTTGCGGGCTTGTTTATGTCGCGCACAGAGCTGCGGTTTCCCGGTGCGCGTAAAGTACGGACTTCTGTTGCTGCCTGTTGCATCCATATTAGAATTTCCTGTTGCGACTGCTGTCTTTGTTGTTCTGCTTTTAAGTTAATATGTACCGGTTCCCATACAACAAGATAAAACAGGGTAACAATAATGAGCAGGCTGACTGCTGAGACCATCCACTGCTCCTTTGTTGGCAGTGAGTTAAACCAGTGTTTTATTTTATAAAATTGTTGCATTAGCTGTGCCCCGCTATGCGTGCTTCTATGCGTAAAGCGCCTTTCACTTTATTTTTTTCTGAAGAGGATGAAACGATTTCAGATTGTATTTTATTATTGTTGTTGAGATTTTTGTTTAAATTTTCGATAGCTTGAAGATTATTGCTTTCCAGGCTTATATTCATTCGGTTATTTCTGAAGGTTAGCGATTGCAATGTTATGTTTTTTGTATCTAAACTTAATATGCCAAAAGACTCTGCCAGTAAAAAAATTAATCCATTGTTTTGATTGTCGCTGCCACCTTTTAGCTCATTTAATTTTTGTTCCATTTGCACCCTAGGATTGACTATTCGCCGACTTTCTGGAAATGCCTGTCTATATATGCTTTCAATTTTGGCTTTAGTTATGCTGTTATTGGTTTTTACTTGAGCATACTGGAAATGGCTTAATGATAAACTTAAAACCAGCCAGATAGCAGCCAGTGATGCAGCAAGTCGCCAATGCAGCCATAACCCAGATGATTTTCGTTTGTTTTTGAATTCATGCTGTAACAGGTTTAGTGCCAGTACCTGCTTGTATTGACCGCAAAAAATCACCAGGGGGTGTTTGTTGTAAACAATGTTTGTTTTTATTGGCGGATCAAAATCATTTGAATCGTCTAGCTGCAGTTGCTCAAAAGCTGTGGTGTTTTCCTGTTCAGCGAATAGTAATATTTTTTCGGGGAGTGCCTGCTGTGTCGCATTTTGTGCCCGTTCATTAAGCTTATTATTAACGATATAGGGCAGTATCTCATGCGCAAGTGCCATGCCATTAAATCTATCTGTTTGTAAATAAGTGGTATCCTGGTAGTTAAGGCAAGCCCATTGCTGCTCATTAGCAGGTAGGCATAAAACATCGGGAATAATTATTTCAATGTTAATCTTTGCCTGTTGAAAAGTTTGAATAATATTTTTCAAAGTAATTTTGTCTATGCCAACCACAGCGGTTAAGTTGCTGTGTTTATTATTGGTTATAACAAAATGGAAGTTCTCGATGTCTTCCGCAATGAATTCCTCAATAGCAAAAGGAATGGCTTTTAACATTTTTTGCTGGTTTGTAGTAGGCAGTTGTAATTGATTGATGTGCAGGCATTGACTATTTAGTAGTACGATAGCGCGCAATCGGTCAGCAGCTTTACTAAGCTCATCAAGTGAACCAGTGTTTATTTCTGCCGTAAGTTCGCCAGCATCATTGCATAAAGCCCAGCTTGCCTGTTGTGCCTGTCGAATATTGTAATGGATGAGTAGGGTTTCACTCATAGTGGGTTCTCTGTTTTATAAGTGTGGAATATGGTTATAGGGTTCGTTGCGTGCGCGCTAGTGTCTTTGTGGTTTTATTCGCCACGTCCCAGTGAATTATACTGTACATCACATTGCTGGCATTGCCGATAACAATTTTTGATCTAAGTAAATAGTACTCGCTGCTGGTTACAAGGTCGCTAATCGTCGTGCCGAACACAGCAGGTACACTGGTGTACGCGTTATTAGTGCGTTGTTGCAAGATATCATCTAATTTTTCTTGTGTTATATCTGGTTTTATGGATTTTAGCACTTCAATGCTGGCAGTGTTAATGTTGATCTTGCTTGGCGTATTACCAAGCGTGTTGAAAGCGCACAGCTTTGGTCCTGAAAATCGTCCTGAATCTTCGTTCACGGTGCCCCGTACTAGTGCTGTCACCAGCTTGTAAACATCATTATTTTCAAAACCTTTAATCAAGCGTAATTCACTGATGCTACTAAGTGCTGATCCTGCTGTACGGTAGGATTTTTCAAGATTCAGGTAATGCCCGTCTTCAGCACCATCGGGAATACTGGTGGTTAAGTCCGGGTCGATCCAGTCGGTTATTGCTGCGGTTAAGTGCCCTGGAATACCGCTGCTTTCAAATAGCCGTTTTAGTCGAGCCTCGTTAACCGCATTAGCTGCGCCATCAACCACCAGTGAATTAATATTGATGCAGGCATTTAAGTCGGTTACTTCTGCAGTGATTGCGGCGTTATCAATAAACAGCGACTGTTTTGCTATGCCATCTTTGATCAGGGTATCGATAAAGTCATCGTATAAATCGTTGTTAGCTAAAATCACCTGTAGGGTTTCTTCTGCAAGCAGTGAGTATATATGTGCTTGGTCGGATGCAATTAGGTTGCCAGTGCGACGAATATCGAGTTGTAACTGTGTGCTGATGGTAACGCTAACCGTTGTCGCCAGTGCGACAATTAATAAGGCGGTGATGATGGCGACACCTTGCTGCCGCCTACCGCTAATATTACCAGTTTTTGTATTGGTTTTTTTTAGTGGGGAAGAAGGCATGGTTATGAATGTAAGTCTATCTGGTATATACGTCGGATTTCGCCCCAGTCCTGCAATTGTAATAAGATTTCTATTGCCATAGGGTGGTTTGTTACTACCCCGGCTGCGCCAGCCGTTGGCGCATTTAATGGCGGCCATTGTTCCTGCCATTCGCCCTCGTCATCAAGAAAACGGATGGTGACTTTTTCGACTTTGTCGATAAGGGTGGTTTTTTTGGGTTCCGACTCCTGAGAGCGATCCAGTTGCGACCATTGCAGCCTGTGCAATGATTCATCATCAAACTGATAAGCGACACGAAGCAGGCTGCTACGGGTTAAACCACCTGGGTTGACTCTGCCGCCGCGGGTAAATTCAACCAACATGTCAATATTATTGCCAGCAGCCAAAAAAGGCTGTGGGTTGCCAAACTCATCTCGAATCGGGCGGGCGACAATTTGCCTGAAATCACGGTTTAAAATCGAAACGCTTCGCTGAATCTGCTGTAAGCGATCCAGTGCCTGTTTTGAGGCCTGGTTGTTAGTGATAACATTATTCAGTCCACCATAAGCCATTACTGCCATAATCGCAAAAATGATGCTGGCGATCATTAATTCTAATAAGGTAAAACCTCGTTGATTCGTTATGTTTTTGGAACGGGTCATGGTTAGGTAGCTAGTGCGTGACATATCCAATAAGTGAGGTTAGATTTCGTTGATGGTCTTCATCGGCAAAGATTATGTAAGTTATTTGTCTGGTATTAGCTTGTTCTGTTTTTTTACTGGTGCGGATCCAGTGCCATTCATGGTTCGCCATTTCGGTTGAGCCTTTTTTGTCGCCTACGTCGGGTAGTGTGCCTAGTATGCGTAGTTGTGTTAGCTCGTTCATCGCAACCCAGTGTGCCAGTGTTTTTTGTTTGAGGTAAGTGACGCTGTTTGCCTGCGTCCCAGAGGTACTGAGTAAAGCCGTCAGCGCAATGGCGATGATGGTTAGAGCAACCATGACCTCAATTAAGGTAAAACCGTGATGTTTTTTTTGTCTCAAAACAGATTGATTACGTTGCGAGGTTATTTTGTGAGAAACTTTAAAAGACGGTTGCATAAGTTTTGTCACTCATTTTTAAAGGTCACTCACTTCCATTTTAAGCGTTCCATCGAATAGCCCGGTAACAATATAGCTGGTTTCAACACCCAATATGTAAAAGCGAATATTAAATTCGGGGGTGATTTCACCACTGGATAATAGATATATATGAGGTTTGATGGATATTTTTTTTTCATCCTCTGCTTCATCCAGATTATCGTCCAGATCAACTTTTTTATCGGCAAAAGGGTCTATGTTGGTAACGATAGAAATCGCTGTGTCTTCAAGTCTCATCTCCAGTTCTATGTCATCTGATAATTTTCGTTCACGCAGTATCCTGTCGCCGCTAAGTGGTTGCCATTGATGTTCAGATAGCCGCAGAAAGCGATAACCGTCAATAAAAACTTCAATGCCATATTCTTCGCCACGTAGTATGGATTCTTCCATAGCAAGCTGGATTAATCGCTCCAGCCGTTGGGCTTCTTCTTTAATAGCATCTTCAGGTGAGTTGCCACGAATCGCCAATGTGGTATAGCTGAATAATATGGCAACGATCACCACAACAACCATCAGTTCGATCAGGGTGAAGCCCTGTTGTTTGACCGTCATGTTGATTTACTTAATTTTGTATTACTATACTGGTAGTGTTGTGGTTGAGCTTAACTCGGATGCCATGATCCAATGTCTGCATTCGGACCCTCACCACCAGGAGCGCCATCCGCGCCGAGTGAAAAAATATCTATTTCACCATGTTTACCAGGGTTCAGGTAAAGGTATTCATTACCCCAGGGGTCAGTACTGAGCCTTCTAATGTAGCCGCCCTGTTTCCAGTTTGGTGGCTCAGGTGAAGAGGTGGGTCGCGTCACTAAAGCTTCAAGTCCCTGGTCTGTGGTTGGGTAGACGAAGTTGTCCAGACGGTAAATGTCCAGTGCGCTTTCAAGTGCGCGAATATCACTTTTAGCTTTTGCTACGCGTGCTTTGTCCGGGTTGTCCATAATACGTGGCACCACCACGCCGGCTAAAATACCGATAATAACCACTACTACCATGATTTCGATTAAGGTAAAGCCCTGCTGTTTGACGTTGCATGGGTTGCTGTTATGTCGTTTGTTTCTGATCTTCGATTTATATAACACGTAAAAGCTCCAAATGTGTGCAAATGACTGCATTGCACAGGTTAAATTATTTAAATTGGCGAAATGAAACAGCGTCTTGTGATATTAGTTGAATAATAACAAATGTCAGATTAACTGCCTATTATAAAGCGTTGCATAAGTATTTGCAGTGTGTACTTTTGAAACACGCGGTAAATATATCCCCATGTTTAGCAAAGCAGGGCTTGACTACAGCATTCATGCTGTCGACAGTTTAAAAAGCACACACTGAAAATATTTATGCAACTAGTTAGTATAATGACCAGTTCTAAGCCATTAAAGTTTCATTACAGGTATCATCCTAGCCATTCTGGGAGTTTTTTTACGGTGTCTTACCCGGCTCGGAGGATATGGCAGGTGGTCGGGTATTGACTGAAGCGCATTTGCTTGCTGCTATGGGTGGTGTTTTGGTGTGGCTTATTGACGGGTTAACAATAATTGGAGGTTCGCTGGGTACTTGACATGCTATTGTTTTCTAAACAGCCGGGAACTCTGGATTAATCTGAGTATTGCATCTTTATCAAGCACAAATTACACTGCGCTACATATTATGAGAGTGCCAACCACACATGCCTGAAATTATTGCGGATGATTCTGTCGGAATCGTTGAAAGTCAAATTCTTCATTTTTCTGAAAGCTTAACCCTGGAATGTGGTAAAACGCTGACTCAGTACGATATTGCCTATGAAACTTATGGTAAATTGAATGCTGATGCCAGTAATGCCATCCTGATCTGCCATGCCTTGTCGGGTGACCAGCATGCCGCTGGTTATCGCAGTATGGAAGACAAAAAACCCGGCTGGTGGGACTCGGCTATAGGTCCTGGTAAAGTCATTGATAGCAATCAGTTTTTTGTGGTTTGTATTAATAATCTGGGTGGTTGTAAAGGCTCCAGTGGGCCCAATACCATCAATCCTGAAACGGGTAAATATTGGGGGCCGGATTTCCCTATTGTTACCGTTAAGGATTGGGTTTTATGCCAGTACCGTTTTATGAAATCGCTCAACATTGATTACTGGTGTGCGGTTATTGGTGGTAGTCTGGGCGGCATGCAGGTTTTGCAATGGACGATTGATTATCCTAATTTAATCAAACATGCCATTATTATTGCTGCTGCAGCGAAACTTTCTGCGCAAAATATTGCCTTTAATGAAGTAGCGCGTCAATCCATCATGTCTGATCCTGATTTTTGTGAAGGGCATTATCTGGAAAAAAATACCGTGCCGCGGCGGGGCTTAATGTTGGCGCGAATGTTGGGACATATAACTTATTTATCGGATGATGCCATGCGCGATAAATTTGGTCGTGAGTTGCGCGAAGGTAAGCTCAACTTTGGTTTTGATGTGGATTTTCAGGTGGAGAGTTACCTGCGTTATCAGGGACGCTCGTTTGTTGATCGGTTTGATGCCAACACTTATTTGTTGATGACCAAAACGCTGGATTATTTTGACCCTGCAAGTGATTATAACGATAATCTAGCATTAGCGTTCAAGCAGACCAGTGCGCAATTTTTGCTGATTTCGTTCACCTCAGACTGGCGTTTTGCACCCGAACGTTCGCGGGAAATAGTGAAAGCCCTGTTGCAGGCAGAAAAAAGAGTGAGTTACATCGAAATAGAAGCGAGTCAGGGGCATGACGCTTTTTTAATTCCTATTCCGCATTATATGAATGTATTGAGTACATACATGAAGCACGTTGCTGATGAATATGTAGCCTCGGGACGCGTCACCGAGGTCTTGTCGTGAGGCAGTACCAGCCAACGCCAGTTATCGAAAACGGCAGTTTGCGTGCTGACCTGGCGATCATTTCACAGTGGATTAAAGCCGATACCAAAGTGCTGGATTTAGGTTGTGGCGACGGCACTCTGCTGGCATATTTGCGAGAGTCACGAAATGTACTGGGTTATGGGCTGGAAATTAATGATTTTAATATTGAAGCCTGTGTTGAAAAAAACATTAATGTTGTACAGGCCGATTTAAATGACGGTTTAAAAGCCTGGTTTGCGGACCATAGCTTTGATTGTGTAATCATGACTCAGACGCTACAGGCGACCGAGCAACCCGATTTACTGATTGAAGAAATGTTACGAGTTGGTGGCGAAGGTATCGTTACTTTTCCTAATATGGCGCATTGGAGTGCGCGTATGCAGTTGGCTTTAAAGGGCGTTATGCCAGTAACAAAAAACCTTCCGAATCAATGGTTCAATACACCAAATGTGCATTTATGCACACTTAATGATTTTGAAGTTTTGTGCAAAAAGCACAACATTCAAATTACACAACGTTTGGTTGTTGACCACCGTCACAAGCAAGGTAGCTGGTTGATGAATTTGTTTCCTAATTTATTGGGAGAAATTGCGATTTATCGTTTTTGCCGTGCTGATGATGAAGCGTTTTCATGAGTGGTTTTATAGCAGTATTGCTGCGAGATACACAAGTTTAAAATGATTTTTTCATATTCTTTGCGTTATTTTCGGGCTAAAAAAATAATAGCTGAGTTGCTGCATAAACCTGCAACATGGCTTGTATATTGCTAGAATCAAAAGCAGTGGCACTATGTTTTAAATGCATATTTTCAAATAAATGACAAACACACTGATTACACAATTAAAAAACCCTGCTGTGTTACAACAGACAAATCAACGGCTGGCAGTTATCGCGAGCCTGTTGTTGATTGTTGGTTGTGCCTGGTTGCTGGTTAAAGTGACCTGGCTATTTTTTCCACAAGGTGATGAAGTCAGCATGACGGCAGTGTCGCAACAAAATCGTCAACTATTAAATACACAAACACAACAAAACAGTTTTAATCAATTGACTGCAGCAAATGTTTTTGGAATGACCGACAAAGCGGTTGTGCAAAGGCCGGTGAAAGTGCCGGAAACCAGACTTAATCTCACCTTGAAAGGTGTGTTGGCGGCAAAACCGATGGCATTGGCAAGTGCTATCATTGCTAAAGGTAGAGCCGGTAAAGAAGAAATTTTTAGCGTTGGTGATAAAATGCCGGGTGGTATTTTAATTAAAGAGATTCATCCGGAACATGTAGTGCTTGAGCGCAACGGACGACTGGAAACGTTAAAGTTGCAGAAGATTAGCGGCATTGCTGATCTGAGTCGGTCGACGGCTAGTCGATCATCTTTTTCTGCTGGCGCACGTCCACCGGCAGCAGTATTAAGAGAAATAAGAAGTAATATATTAAAAAACCCGATGTCTTTTGGTGATTATGCGTTACCTGTTGTCGTCAAAGAGCGAGGCAGGCAGATTGGCTATCGCTTGCGACCACAGAAGAAAGGTAAGATGCTCGCTGAATTAGGTATACAAAGTAATGATGTAATTATACGAATTAATGGTGTTAATTTGGATAATCCACAAAATGGCATCAGAGCTTTACGACAATTAAGTACCGCGACAAATTTAAATATAGTGGTAAGGCGCAATGGTGCAGAAATTCCACTCAATATTTCGTTACAGTAAGTTACATCAGAGATTTCATAATGACCTTTGTTCGACAATTAATGTTCACTTTGCAAAAGCTGCAGTACCCACGAAAATTTTTGTTAATTATTATGTTGTTTTCGCTGGCTTCAATGCCAGCAATCGCTGATGAAATAACGCTTAATCTGAAAGATGCGGATATTCGTGCTTTGATTAGCACAGTTTCAAAATTCACCGGCAAAAATTTTATTATTGATCCGCGGGTAAAGGCAAAAGTTACCGTGATTTCAGCCAACACCTTAACACCAGCGGCGGTGTATGAAGTTTTTCTTTCGGTATTACAGGTACATGGTTATGCAGCGGTGCCCACAGGTTCAATCATAAAAATTGTACCGGCAGTCAATGCCAAACAAGGACCGCTGCCACTGGTAATAAATAATGGAAGACACACTGGTGATGAACTGATTACAAGAATTATTCGCCTGGAACACGTGCCGGCATCGCAGTTGGTGCCCATATTAAGACCGCTGATTCCGCAGCAAGGGCATCTGGCGGCTTACAATCCGAGCAACACCTTAATCATTACGGATCATGCTGGCAATATTCAACGCCTGTTAAAAGTTATTCGCGGCGTTGATCGTCCAGATAGTGACGAGCTGGAAATCATTCCATTAAACCATGCTTCTGCCCCGGAGCTGGTGAGAATTTTAAATTCACTGACGACCGGTGGCGCAAAGGATGCAAGCAGGAAATTAAGGCTGGCAGCGGATGTTCGTACCAACAGTATTCTGGCAATCGGCGATCGCGTTTCACGGATGAGAATTCGGGCAACCATAAGTTATCTGGATACACCGCTTGAAGGTGGCGGTGGTAATACACATGTTATTTACCTGAAATACGCCAAGGCAGAAAGTCTGGCGAAAATACTAACCGGGTTAAAACAGCAGGGTGCAAAAGCCGCTGCGGCAAAAGGTCAAGCAGTTGCTGCAAAAGCTACCCAGGGTAGTGTGGTTGGCAAGGATACCATTATCCTGGCAGATGCAGATACCAACGCCTTAATTATTAGCGCTGATAGCAGCACGCTGAGGAATTTAAAATCGGTGATACGTCAGCTGGACATCCGCCGTGCACAAGTATTAATTGAAGCCATTATTGCTGAGATTACGGTATCAAAATCAAAAGAGCTGGGGGTTGGACTGGCGGTTGATGGTACCGATGCCAGTGGTGATTCAATACCTGTAGGTGTTAGTAATTTTGTGGGAATTGATGCGGTGCTGGGAGCGGTACTTGGAGCTCAGAAACTGACTTCAGTGCCTTCAGGCCTGTCATTTGGAGTCGGCTCAACCACCAGTTCCGGCGCACGATTTGGTCTGTTATTACGCGCTCTGCAAAATGATACCAACACCAATATTTTGTCAACACCAACAATCGTGACCCTGGATAACGAAGAAGCAGAGCTAATTGTTGGTCAGAATGTGCCTTTTGTTACCGGCAGGTTTACTGGCGTGGGTACCGATGATCCACAAAATCCATTTCAGACTATTGAGCGTCAGGATGTCGGCTTGAAGCTGAAAGTTACGCCACAAATTAATGAAGGAGACACCATTAAGCTGGTACTGGAGCAGGAAACCTCCAGTGTTATTCCTGGTACTGAAGCCATTGGCATAGCAACACGTAAACGTTCGATCAAAACCAGCGTGTTAGTCGATGATGGCGGCATATTAATTCTAGGCGGTTTGATTCATGAGGAAGTGACGGACAGTGAAAGCAAGATACCTTTACTTGGCGATATTCCATTAATCGGTTTTTTATTCCGTAGTCAAAGTACCACAAAAAGCAAAGAAAATTTAATGGTTTTTTTACGTCCCAGTATTTTGCGTGACCACAAAGATGCGGCATTTGTCACCAACGAAAAATACAGCTATCTGCGCGGCATTGAAATTGAGTCCTACGATGAAGAGCGTCAGAGATATGGTTTGTTAGATGGTGCTGCACCGCGATTACCACCAATGGAACAAATCGATCGTTCAAAACAGACAACAGAGAAGTCACAGACAAAATTTGATGCGACCATAGATAGTGAATGGTACTGGGATGATGATGATGGTTTCCTCTAATGCCAGTAAGTATAAAGCCAGTGAAAAAACAGCGACAATCATGACTATTGTCACTCCGACCAGGATAAAGGCTATCAACACGACGGTAGCTAAGGATGAAAATAATGTACCGCATGTGTCTGCCGCGCCTGCTCCGCTTAGCGCACAAATACTGCCGTATGTGTTTGCTAAACGCCATGGTGTGTTGATCGGACAAATAGATGATGACGGCATCAATTTGTTAGTTCGGGATTCGCCAGATCCCATTGTGATCGCTGAAGTTTCCCGTATCACTCGCCAGAAACTGACCTTAAATCCAGTTGCCGATGAAGCATTTTCGGCATTGCTGGCGCAGACCTATGAGCAGGGCAGCGACCAGGCAATGGCGATGATGGAAGGCGTGGGTGAAGAACTTGACCTTGATGAACTGGCGGAAACCCTGGAGCCGGAAGATTTAATGGAAGCGGATGATGATGCCCCCATCATTCGCCTTATCAATGCACTGTTAAGTGAAGCGATAAAAGTGAATGCATCGGATGTGCATGTCGAACCCTTTGAAAATCGTTTGCGTATTCGCTTTCGAGTTGACGGCATGTTGCGAGAAATATTGCAGCCACCGGGTAATATTGCACCGTTGGTGGTCTCTCGTATTAAAGTCATGGCAAAACTCGACATTGCTGAAAAGCGTTTACCACAGGATGGCCGTATTTCACTGCGCATTGCTGGTCGTGGTGTCGATGTGCGGGTTTCAACCCTGCCCTCAGGACATGGTGAGCGCGTCGTTATGCGCTTACTTGATAAGCAGGCAGGGCGGTTGGATCTTGAGCAGCTGGGTATGTCGAAAAAAGTGCATGACAGCTTTCATCAGTTATTGCACAAACCCCATGGCATTATTCTGGTGACGGGACCTACCGGTTCCGGTAAAACAACTACGCTGTATGCCGGCTTAAGCGTCCTCAATGTTAAATCAAGAAATATATTAACCGTTGAAGATCCGATTGAGTATTACATTGATGGCATTGGGCAAACCCAGGTAAACACAAAAGTCGATATGACCTTTGCCCGTGGCTTACGGTCTATTTTACGACAGGATCCTGACGTGGTAATGATTGGTGAGATTCGTGATATAGAAACGGCATCGATTGCCGTGCAGGCCAGTCTGACTGGTCATCTGGTTCTGTCTACACTGCATACTAACAGTGCTATTGGTGCCATTACCCGTTTGCGTGATATGGGTGTGGAGCAATTTTTACTGGCATCCAGCTTAATCGGTGTAATGGCGCAACGGCTGGTAAGAAACTTATGCCCGCATTGTAAAAAGCCACATGAAATAACCGAAAAGGAGCGTGAGTGGTTGGGTATGGAAAACAGTGACAGCACCGTGATTTATAGTGCAGAAGGTTGCAGTAAATGTAACCATCTGGGTTATGCTGGTCGAAGCGGTTTGTATGAATTTATCCCGATAGACCACAAACTGCAAAATATGATTCATGAAAGTAAAGGCGAACAGGCGATGGAAAATCATGCAAGAACCATTTCCACCAGTTTAGGTCAGGATGGCAAACGTATGATACTGGCTGGTAATACTTCGCTGGAAGAAGTATTGCGAGTAAGTCGGGACGACTGACGCGCGTAATGAAAAATGAAAAATAAAAAAATTAAAAATCTGCAAATAAGAGTAAAGGCTGTGCCTTTTGGGGGTTTCATTTTTCATTTTTCATTGCTCACTTTTCCATCCTTTGGCTCGTTAACGGTACATCCCTGTACCATTACTCATTAACGAAGTCATGGCTTCGTTTGATTACATTGCACTGGATGCAAAAGGCAAAGAGAAAAAAGGCGTAATCGAAGGTGATACTGGTCGTCAAGTTCGCCAGTTGCTGCGTGATAAGGGCTTGATGACGCTGGAGATAACTGAAAGTCATCAAAAAGCACAAAGCAAACGAAGCCGCAGCAGTTCCTCAAACTTGCGTTTGTTCCAGCGCGGTATCTCCACCACAGAGCTGGCATTGTTAACCAGGCAATTGGCCACTTTGATTCAGGCAGCTTTGCCGTTAGATGAAACCCTGGCGGCGGTTGCTAACCAAGCAGAAAAGCCGCGCATAAAAAGCATGCTTTTTGCCATTCGCTCCCGTGTGCTGGAAGGTCACTCACTGGCGGTAGGGCTTGCTGATTACCCTAAAGTATTTCCTGAATTATATCGCGCCACAGTTGATGCTGGTGAGCAATCAGGGCATCTGGATACTGTGCTGGAAAGGCTGGCGGATTACACAGAAAGCCGACAGGAAATTCAGGGGAAAGTCAGGCAGGCATTAATATACCCCGCATTTTTATCCATTTTTGCTATGGCTATCGTGGTGTTTATGATGACCAGCATTGTGCCGCAGGTGGTTTCTGTTTTTGAAGATACCGGTCAGGCATTGCCGGGGCTTACCATAAGCTTGATTACCATGAGTGATTTTGTGGTTGATTACGGTGTGTTGATGTTGCTTGTTATTGTGGCAGCGGTGATCGGCTTTCAGGTGTTATTGACGCGACCGGCATTTGTAATGAAATATCATCATTTTTTATTTCACTTACCGATAATTCAACGCCTGGTGCGTGGTTTGAATGCGGCAATGTTTACCCGTACCTTCAGCATTCTCACTGGTAGTGGGGTAACGGTGATTGAATCCATGAAAATCTCAGCAAAAGTGGTTGCCAACCTGCCCATGCGTGAGGCAATTTTACAGGCAACGGACCGTGTACGTGAAGGCAGTGGCATTAAAAATGCACTGGATAACAGCAAGTTATTTCCACCAATGACCTTGCAGCTCATCGCCAGTGGCGAAAACAGCGGTAAATTAGAAGAAATGTTAGAGCGAGCGTCAGTGCAGCTAGAGCGCGAACAGGTAACGCTGATTGCTTATATCGTCGGCATTTTAGAACCGGTAATTATTCTAGCCATGGGGATCATGGTATTACTGATTGTTTTGGGTATTCTCTTACCAATATTCGATTTAAATACGTTAGTGCAATAGCAACGTAACTTCTAACTACTCGGTCGCGCCAATCTCGATTTTATCTGACAGGTAGTGCCAGACTTGTAATGACCGAGTTCAGTCATCCGATTAATTAGCTACAGTTTGACTACAATACCTTCTTCCCGTATCTCTGCGTGGTAGCAAGTGAAAAAATTAAAACAACGACAACACCAGTCGTTTAAGAAACATCAAACCAATTAATGCTATCAGCGTAGATAAATCAATGCCCCCAATTGGAGGCACAACTCTTTGTATTGGTCGAAGCACGGGTGCAGTCAGTCCGTGCAGAAGAGTGTTGACTGGATTATGAGGGTCTGGGCTTAACCAGCTAAGAATGGCCTGCACAAATAAGGCAATAATAAAAATATCAAAAGTGAGTGATATCAGGTCATATAGCCCTCTGACTAATAATTGCGTGGTGTTAACTTGAAGTCCGGCAATGCTAAATAAAATCAGTAGTTTGATGATGATTAAAACGAAAACAAGTAGCAGTGTTGCAGTGTCAACCTTCATGATGCTTGGAATGAAGCGTCTGGCCGGTTTTACTAAAGGCTGAGTGGCTTTGACGACAAATTGTGATATCGGATTGTAAAAATCAGCCCCCGTTTGTTGCAATAAAAAACGCAGCAACATGATGGCGATATAAATACTTAGAAGGGTATCAATTAAAAAGATAAAAGGATTTTCCTGGTTCATTGTTGTGACCTGTTAATGTTTTTTGATTTCAGCGATGTGCTTAGGACTCAGGATCAAATAACTTACGAAACTTAACTTGCCTTTTTGCTCCAGCTTGAATGATCTCAAATCGTTGCGTAGCGCAACTATGCGCCTTTTGAGATCATCCAATCTGAAACAAAAATTCGGCGTTAAGTTCCGCATCTTATTTAATCCTGAGTCCTTAGTCTGAGCCAAGCTCATCGGCTAGCGATATAGAACGATTATTTGCCGCTGAAAGTGCATCAAAAACAAGCTGCTGATAATTTGCCGATTGAAAACGTAGAATGGCTTGTTCAGTCGTGCCGCCTTTTGATGTCACTCTTTGGCGTAGTTCAGCAGGTGAGGCATCACCTTCAGAGGCCATGCGTGCTGCCCCCAGTGCTGTTTGTAATACCAGCTTCTGTGCCACCTCTGCTGTTAAACCCAGTTTTTCGCCAGCTTGTTGCATGGCTTCCATCATTAAAAAAAAATAGGCAGGTCCGCTGCCGGATACTGCAGTAACGGCATTGAGTTGTGCCTCATTATCAACCCAGATAGTGATGCCTACCGCTTGCATAATTTTTGTCGCCTGCTGTTTCTGATGGTTGTTGACAAATTCATTGGCAAACAAACCGGTAGCGCCGCATTGTAATAAAGCGGGTGTGTTTGGCATGCAGCGAACAATGGTCTGTTCATTGTTAAGCCAGCGATTGATGTCTGTGCTTTTAACACCTGCCGCAATGGAGATAAATAATGGTTTATTAGACTTGTTGCGCCCTGTTTTGTTTTGAGCCAGTTGCTGGCAGACTGTTTTTAAAATTTGTGGTTTGACCGCTAGAATAATAATTTCACAATTCAGCGTTGCAGTGTTATCGGTATTCACCTTGACCCCGAAATCATTTTGTAATATTTGCAAGCGTTTTTTATCAGGTTCTGAAACCATAATATTGGCAGCAGAATAACCTGCATTAATCAGTCCGCCAATGAGACTAGCAGTCATATTTCCGCCGCCAATAAATCCAATATCAGGCATTTTAGTTTCAGTATTATTCATATCGCAACTTTACCATATTCATAAATAGGGTAAAAAAATATTGATGAAATAATTGTCGAATACAGGAAGTCAGCGGGTTTTTTAGCTATATATAGAAAGCTAATATAACAATTATAGTAACTACTCAGCGTAATTTTGGAAAAGGACGCAGGTTATTGATTTTTAAGGACGCTGTAAATACGTCCATGTACGCTCTACTGCAACATCCATGTTGCAGATGCCTGAAAAATCAATAACCTACATCCTTACCTGGATAATACGCTGAGTAGTTACCAATTATAATTTATTAATACCGAGGTTTAGATGGATATTGCTCAGTTGCTTGCCTTTAGTGTGAAAAATGGTGCATCGGATTTACATTTGTCAGCGGGGCTGCCACCAATGATTCGCGTTGACGGTGATGTGCGGCGCATAAATGTGGATCCAATGGATCACGAGTCGGTGCATGGCATGGTGTATGACATCATGAACGACAAACAACGTAAAACGTTCGAGGAGTATCTGGAAACAGATTTTTCATTTGAAATTCCCGGTCTGGCACGTTTCAGGGTCAATGCGTTTAACCATAACCGTGGTGCGGGTGCGGTGTTTCGTACCATTCCCTCAAAAATACTTACTCTGGAAGAGCTGGGTGCACCGAGAATTTTTGAGGAAATTGCTGATACTCCTCGTGGCATAGTGCTGGTAACGGGACCTACCGGCTCAGGTAAATCCACCACCCTGGCGGCGATGGTGAATTATGTAAACGAAAATCATTATGGTCATATTCTTACTATTGAAGACCCGATTGAATTTGTCCATGAAAGCAAAAAGTGCCTGGTGAACCAGAGAGAGGTGCATCGTGACACATTAGGTTTTAGTGAAGCACTACGGTCTGCTTTGCGTGAAGACCCGGATGTCATTCTGGTGGGTGAAATGCGTGATCTTGAAACCATTCGTCTGGCATTGTCAGCGGCAGAAACCGGACACCTGGTATTTGGTACTCTGCATACCAGTTCAGCAGCAAAAACCGTTGACCGTATTGTTGATGTGTTTCCTGCAGCAGAAAAAGAAATGGTTCGTTCTATGTTGTCTGAATCATTGCGCTCGGTTATTGCACAAACACTGCTGAAAAAAATTGGTGGTGGTCGTGTTGCTGCACATGAAATTATGATTGGTACTTCTGCCATTAAAAACCTGATTCGGGAAAATAAAATCGCACAAATGTTTTCAGCCATTCAAACAGGTCAGTCGATAGGTATGCAGACACTGGATCAAAATTTACAGGAGTTATTAGAACGAGGTTTAATCACTAAGGAAGAAGCGCGTAAAAAGGCGGCTAATAAAGATCTTTTTTAACAATAAATTGGGGTGATCTAAGTGGATCGCGATAAAGCTATAAAATATATGCATGACCTTCTTCACACCATGGTGAAGAAAGAAGGCTCGGACTTATTTATTACTGCAGGTGCTGTACCGTCAATAAAAGTAGATGGCAGCATGGTACCGTTGATAAATCAGACCTTAACTCACAAGCATACGCAAATGCTGGTTAGTGCGGTGATGAATGATAGGCAGCGTGCGGAATTCGAACAAATGCAAGAATGTAACTTTGCTATTAGCCTGTCAGGTTTTTCACGTTTTCGAGTGAGTGCTTTTACTCAGCGTGGTTCAGCGGGTATGGTGTTACGTGTTATTCGTTCTGAAATTCCCTTGTTTGAAGATTTGAATCTTCCGCCCATATTAAAAGATATAACAATGACCAAACGTGGTCTGGTTATTTTTGTTGGTGCCACCGGCTCAGGCAAGTCAACATCGCTGGCGGCAATGGTTGGTTACCGTAATGAGCATAGTCATGGTCATATTATTACCATCGAAGATCCGATTGAGTTTATTCATAATCATAAAAACTGCATCATAATGCAGCGTGAAGTGGGTGTTGATACGGAATCTTATGAAATCGCACTGAAAAACACTTTGCGACAGGCACCAGATGTTATTTTGATTGGTGAAATTCGTGATCGTGAAACGATGGAGCATGCCATTGCTTTTGCTGAAACCGGACACCTGTGCTTATCAACATTGCACGCCAATAGTACTAACCAGGCACTTGATCGTATCATAAATTTCTTTCCGGAAGATCGTCGGCAGCAGTTGTTGATGGATTTATCGCTGAATTTAAAGGGTTTCATCTCACAGCGCCTGATTCCAACGATTTCTGGTGATGGTCGAGTAGCGGCAGTTGAAATAATGCTTAATTCACCACTCATGTCTGACTTGATTTTCAAAGGTCAGGTTCATGATATAAAAGAGTTAATTGCAAAATCAAAGGAACTGGGTATGCAGACATTTGACCAGGCATTGTTTGACTTGTATGAAAATAATCAAATCAAATATGAAGATGCATTAAGATATGCAGACTCTGTTAATGATTTGCGCCTGAGAATCAAGCTGGAAGGTAAAGATTCAAATAAAGCTGATTTAATGGAGGGGCTGGACAAGATATCAGTGGAGCAGAAAGATGATCGCTTACGTCTTCGTTGAGCACTCATTTCAGCGCTCGGTTAATATCGGTTTGCCCGGTAGCCGAATTGCATTTTTGGAAAAAATAAAGAAATGAACTTGCAACCGTATTTAAAATTAATGTCTGAGCAGCGTGCATCAGATATGTATTTCACTACTGGCGCACCAGTGAGTGTGCGTATTGATGGAGTGATGCGTCCGGTTGGAAAAAGCATGCTTAATCCGGGCATGACTAAAAAGCTGTCTTATGATTTATTAACACCTGCACAAATTAAAATATTTGAAAAAAACCTTGAATTCAACCTGGGCGTATCATACATCGATCTGGGGCGATTTCGCATAAATATTTATATGCAACGCGGTGAAGTTTCAATGGTTATACGTTTTATACGAGCGGATATCCCCACTATAGATGATCTCGGTTTACCGAACGTGTACAAAACCATGATTATGCGTCAAAGGGGGTTGATTCTTGTTGTTGGTGCAACCGGCATGGGTAAGTCGACTTCACTGGCATCGATGCTGGATTATCGAAACATGACTGAAACAGGTCATATACTGACCATTGAAGACCCAATTGAATTTATGTTCCGCCATAAAAAATGCATTGTTGGTCAACGTGAAGTCGGTCTGGATACCTTGTCATTTGATAATGCTTTGCGTGAGGCTATGCGTGAAGCTCCCGATGTTATTATGATTGGTGAAGCGCGTGAGCGGGAGACCATACAGTCTGCTTTGCGTTATGCAGACACGGGGCATTTATGTTTAACCACGTTACATGCCACCAATGCTAATCAGACACTGGATCGGTTGCTAAATTTCTTTCCCAGTGATGCACATAACCAGGTATTGATGGATTTGTCGTTGAACTTAAACTGTATTCTGGCGCAACGGCTGGTTAAAACTGAGGACGGTAAACGCGTAGTTGCAGTTGAAGTGCTGATCAATACACCATATATCAGCAAGTTGATTCGTCAGGGCGATTTTCATGAAATTAAAGATATCATGACAAAAGGTGGTGATGAGGGAATGAAAACATTTGACCAGTCTTTATTTGAATTATTTAAGTCACGAAAAATAGATTTGCAATCCGCATTGGCAAATGCCGATTCCAGCACTGAACTTGAGTGGAAAATTAATTTTGGTGGTGGTTTGAAGGAACTGCATGGTAAAGAAGAAAAAATGGAAGATTTACAGTTACCGAGTAGACTTGATGATTTATAAAGGGCATCTCTATTTATTCTGGAGGTGAAGATTGAGATTAAAAATATATGTAACTACTCAGCGTATTATTCAGGTAAGGGCGCAGGTTATTGATTTTTCAGGCATCTGCAACATGGATGTTGCAGTAGAGCGTACATGGACGTATTTACAGCGTCCTGAAAAATCAATAACCTGCGTTCTTTTCTAAAATCACGCTGAGTAGTTACAAAATATATCAGCTTAAGGCGCCCGATATTATCAACATGGGCACGTGAGTGAGCTATTGCGAAGATTTG
>CAZYCY010000002.1:0-32720 GCA_964646145.1 uncultured Thiotrichaceae bacterium | reverse complement strand
TCCGGACTTTAGTCCATAATACTAACCCACCAGCTTTAGCTGGTGGTTGTTGAGACTCTTGAGTGCGAAGAATATACAATAACAGTTCGATTTTGACTGCCACTATTAATAAACTAGCCAATGACAGACATTGTAAAACAAAAATCCACTGACACTACTTTTCAGCACCTGGTTAAGCAGACCACAGAGATAGATGTTTCCCATATCTTAAATGAGTTAAATGATGCCCAGCGCCAGGCGGTTACCGCTCCGCCAGTGCATATGTTAATACTGGCGGGCGCAGGCAGTGGCAAAACCCGAGTACTGGTACATCGTATCGCCTGGCTAAATCAGGTTGAAGGCGTTTCACCTTATAATATTTTTGCCGTTACTTTTACCAATAAAGCCGCCGCAGAAATGCGCCACCGTGTCGAGAAATTGCAAGGCTTGCCGGTTGCTGGCATGTGGGTTGGCACCTTTCATGGGCTGGCGCATCGATTATTACGTAATCACTGGAAAGAGGCAAAATTGGTACAAAGTTTTCAGATTCTGGATGCCGATGACCAGTACCGTATGGTGCGCCGCATAGTAAAGTCATTGGAACTGGATGAAGACAAGTGGCCACCAAAGCAGGCGCAGGCGTTTATTAATAAACGTAAAGATGAAGGTAAACGAGCCGCACATATCGACACCTCAGGTAATCCGGTTTATCAACAGCTGGTGAGAATTTATACTGCTTATGAAGTTGCCTGTGAGCGAGCAGGAGTAATTGATTTTGCCGAACTGTTATTGCGCACTCTGGAGCTGATCCGTGATAATGACTCACTGCAGGCACATTACCAAAAACGCTTTTTGCATATTCTGGTGGATGAGTTTCAGGACACCAATACCATTCAGTACGCGTTGATTCAATTATTAGCCGGACAGTCAAATAAAGTATTTATTGTAGGTGATGATGACCAGGCAATATATGGCTGGCGTGGTGCAAAAGTGGAAAACATCCAACGTTTTCAGCGAGATTATCCATCTGTTGAAGTCATAAAATTGGAGCAGAATTATCGTTCAACCAGCACTATTCTTTCGGCTGCTAATGCGCTAATTGATAACAATGCAGAGCGCATGGGAAAAAAGCTGTGGAGTGGTGGCGAGGATGGCGAGCTGATACTCTTTTATAATGCTTATAACGAACGTGATGAAGCACAGTTTGTACTTGATAAAATAAAGCAGTTTGTGGCGCTGGGTAATGCCCGTGCAGATGCCGCAATATTGTATCGCTCTAACGCGCAATCACGAGTATTTGAGGAGCGTTTTGTTAGCGAGGGCATTCCCTATCGTGTTTATGGCGGTATGCGATTTTTTGAGCGTGCTGAAATTAAAAATGCACTGGCCTATTTGCGCTTAATGGATAACGTCAATGATGATGCCTCCTTTGAACGGGTAATCAATACCCCGACACGCGGCATAGGCGAGCGCAGTGTTGAAAAAATACGAGAACTAGCAAAACAGAGTGATAAACCATTATGGCTGGCAGCAAAGCAAATCCTTCAGGACAAAGGCTTGCCAGCAAGAGCCGCAAATTCAGTGCAGGGTTTTCTGGATTTAATAGCGACTTTGCAGACAGATAGCACGGATCTACCGTTGTATGAACAGGTCGCACATGTGGTACATAATGTCGGTCTGATTGAATACTACGAAAAAGAAAAAACAGAAAAAGCTCTGGCTCGGGTAGAAAATATTGAAGAGTTAATTACTGCCGCACGTAGTTTTGATTACGACCAGTCAGAACTGGACGTAGCGATGAGTGAGTTGACCGCTTTTTTAAGCCATGCCGCATTAGAGGCGGGCGAGGGGCAGGCTGCGGAATGGGATGACTGCGTACAGCTAATGACCCTGCACAGTGCAAAAGGTCTGGAATTTCCATTAGTCTTTATGGTCGGCATGGAAGAAGGGCTATTCCCTAGTCAGCGTTCACTGGAAGAAGAAGGCAAGCTCGAAGAAGAGCGCCGGCTGTGTTATGTAGGTATTACCCGTGCGCGTGAACAACTGGTAATAAGTTGCGCCGAACATCGACGCTTGTACGGGCAGGGCAAATACCCAAGTGCCTCACGTTTTATCAGCGAAATCCCTCAGCATTTGGTCAGTGAAATTAGAGGGCAGCATAATACCAGTCACCGTGTGTCGACGACACAATATAAGGCACCAGGTTACCAGTCAGCTAATTATAAATCATCAGAAACCGTTAACGGCATTTATGTTGGTCAACGGGTTAACCATAAAAAATTTGGTCAAGGCATGGTGACTAATTTAGAAGGCAGTGGTAGCCACGCCAGAGTACAGGTAAATTTTGAATACGAAGGCAGCAAGTGGCTGGTAATGGCTTATGCGAATTTGTCGCCGGTGTAGATTGTAAAACGCCATTAAATTTGTGAACGAGATAAAACCAATTTATATGGATGCACAGAATGGGCAGGATAACAAAAAAATCCTGTTTATCCTGTGCATCCATGTAAAAACTTAAAAATATTTTTTGCTTTTAATGTGATTAAGGTATCAGTATGAAACGTCGTGATTTTATCAAGCAGGCAGGTGTAGCAACCGTTGCAGGCGCAGGCATTGCCGCCCCTGCTATCGTCAGTGCCAAAACAAAAATAAGATGGAAAATGGTAACTACCTGGCCAAAAAACTTTCCGGTATTAGGTACGGGCGCTAATCAACTGGCTAAACTCATTACCGAGATGAGTGATGGTCGTATCAGGGTGAAAGTGTTTGGTGCCGGAGAATTAATACCGGCATTTGAAGTATTCGATGCGGTTTCACGTGGCACGGCAGAAATGGGTCATGGCGCGGCGTATTACTGGAAAGGAAAAATCGAACAGGCGCAGTTCTTTTCGACCGTGCCATTTGGCATGAATGCGCAGGAAATGAATGCATGGCTGTATTATGGCGGCGGCATGGCGTTATGGCGAGAAACTTATGAACCCTTTGGTGTAGTACCTGCGGCAGCGGGTAACACAAACGTGCAGATGGCGGGCTGGTTCAACAAAGAAATTAACAGTAGCAAAGATTTAAAAGGCTTAAAAATGCGCATTCCCGGGCTCGGTGGCGAAGTGTTGAAACGAGCAGGTGGCGTACCGGTAAGCCTGCCTGGTGGCGAGTTGTTTACCTCGCTAAAAACCGGGGTAATTGATGCCACTGAGTGGGTTGGGCCATTTAATGACCTGGCTTTTGGTTTGCATAGAGCGGCAAAATATTATTACTACCCTGGCTGGCATGAGCCTGGTACCACGCTGGAAGCCATCATCAATAAAAAAGCACTGGATGCTTTACCTAATGATTTACAATCCATCGTTGAAAATGCCTGTAAGGTGGTTAATCAGGATATGTCACTTGAATTCACCGCAAAGAATAATACAGCACTGGATACATTGGTTAATAAACATAAGGTTGATGTTCGAAAATTACCAGATGACGTTTTAATAAAACTTAAAGCACTATCACATGATGTGGTGCTTGAATTAGCAGCAAAAAACCAGGCAGCACAAAAGATTTATGACTCTTACAACACGTTTTTTAAACAGGTGTCGAGCTGGCATGATATTTCTGAAAGAATCTATTTTAATATAAGGTAAACGCTCAATACTGTCATCTCTCTTTAATCGAGATGACAGTATTGCTGAGTTTTTGCCCGGTCATGAAAAGCCTTCATTATGACTATAAAAAAATTACTACTATTTGTATTTTTAGCCATACCAGTGCAAATACTGGCGGCTGATAAGTTATCGCCTGTTGCTCATTTTACCGCGACAGATAACAAACTCGATCTACAGCCCTATATTGAAATATTGGCTGATCCGGACCATCGCCTGAGCATTAATGATATTGTCAGCGGTGAAGCGGGGCATGATTTCAAACCGGTTTCCGTTATTGGTAGTAACTTTGGTTTTTCAAATGCTGTCTACTGGGTTCGTTTTACCGCGCGTTTTTCTAACATGCAGAACAACAATGTATTGTTGCAACTTGAAAGCCCATTAATTGATAATGTGTCTTTATTTGTAGCTGATGAGCAAGGAATTTATCATGAAAAGCTAGCTGGTGATGGTATATCTTTTGCAATGCGCGAGGTGTCATATCGTAGTTCGGTATTTGTTTTGCCTGAGCCTGGTGAGCATAGCAGCATCTACTATATGCGGCTACAGACAGAGGGTTCAATGCAAATTGGACTATGGCTGTGGACAGCAACCAGCTTTATCGAGCATGTCAATCAGGTCAACTTGATTCTGGGTGTTTATTATGGAATGTTGCTATTAATAGTGATTGCAGCGTTGCTCTCTTATGGCAAATTTAATGACAAATTGTTTCTTTATTATGCACTGTTTCTAGTGAGTTATTTGCTACTTCAGTTATCACTAAATGGGCTTAGCTATCAATATTTATGGCCAGATATGCCCTGGCTTAGCAACAGAGCAATCTCGTTGCTTATTGGGCTGACAGTGATTAGTGGTGTGCTTTTTTCAGGCAGTTTTTTGCAGATATGGCATAAAAGACACTTGAACATAAAAATTCTATTTTATTTGTTAATCACCTTCACTGCCATTAGCTCAATGTTAAGCTTATTTGGCAATTATTTTCTGGCAGTGAGGTTGGCAGTCTTCTCAGGATTGTTATTTCCACCCGTGATTTTAATTGGGGCAATTGCTGCAGCCTATGCAGGTTATCGTCCCGCTCGAATTTTTATTATTGCCTGTGGCATTTTCCTATTAGCGGTTTTAATTACGATGCTAGTTTATCTGGGCATTGTGCCGCATACATTTTTTACCTTACATGCTATGCAGTTTGGTGTAATGCTTGTCGCTGTATTGTTTGCTCAAGCATTTATGGAGAGAGTAGAGCTGTTGCGAAAGGAAAAAGAAATCGCTCTTGAAAAAGCCAGCACTTACTTATACCAGCTAAATGATGGTCTGGAAACACAGGTAGAAAAAAGAACAAAACAACTGATCGAAAGTGAAGCACAGTTACGCACTTTAATTGAAACCTTGCCCGATATCGTCTGGTGGAAAGATCCTGCGGGTGTTTATATGGGCTGTAACTCAAAATTTGAACGCTTCTCTGGTGCCAGCCAGGCTAAGATTGTGGGCAAAACCGATTACGACTTTGTGGACAAAAAACTGGCCAATCTTTTTGCTGAAAAAGACTGGATGGCAATAGAAACTGGCGCAGCTATTACTTATGAGGAAGAAGTGACTTTTGCTGATGACGGTCATGTAGAACTGCTCGAAACCACAAAGGTACCAATGTTTTCTCCTGAGGGCATACTAACGGGTGTTTTGGGTGTTGGTCGAAATATTACTGAGCATCGTCGTTCTGAGCAGGCAATGTTGAATACCCAAAAGATGGAGGCGATAGGTCATCTTACCGGTGGCATAGCACATGATTTCAACAACATTCTTGCCATTATTATTGGCAACTTGACCATGTTAAAGAACCAGCTAGTGGCGGATGAAAGTGCTTGTAAGCGAATAGGAATTATTCAAAAATCGACACAACGCGCAGTGGATCTGGTGCGCCAGTTGCTTAGTTTTTCGCATAATAAAGCTGATCAGCAGATGGTTACTGATATCAATCAGCTATTGAATGATATGGATAGCCTGATTGTGCATTCGGTCACCCCCAGAATTGAAGTGAAACTGGAGCTTGCCAGTGATTTATGGTTGACCAGAGTGGATCCTGGTGATTTACAGGATGCGGTGATAAATCTAATTCTGAATGCGCGTGATGCCATGCCAGGTGGTGGTCAGCTAATATTGAAAACAATGAATTGTGCCAATCTTGAAATGAGCGATATTTTATGTGCCGGCGAAGAAGGAGGTGATTATGTGCAATTAGCGGTGATAGATAATGGGGAAGGTATTCCCAGTGCGCAGCAGGCACATATTTTTGAGCCTTTTTATACCACCAAAGAGCAGGGTAAGGGAACCGGATTGGGACTGGCGATGGTTTTCGGTTTTGTTAAACGTAGTGGTGGTTGCCTCGTGGTCGAGTCTGAAGTGGGTAATGGTAGTAAATTTTTAATGAATCTACCAAAATGTAATGGTAGGGTACAAATTAATCAAACAACAGAGACAGATATTATGGATGAGAAACACCGCGGGAGTGAAACCATACTGGTGGTGGACGATGAAGAAGCTTTGCTGGAACTGGCCAGTGAAATACTGCAAGAGATGGATTATCGGGTATTGACCGCAACCAACGGCAAGCAGGCATTGCAGGTATTGTCAGATGAACCGAAAATAGATCTGCTGTTAAGTGATGTGTTAATGCCCGGTGGTATCAATGGTTATGAACTAGCCGAACGTGCGGTAGAGATGAATCCGCAACTTAAAGTACTACTCGCTTCGGGTTATACCTCCAGCAGTGAAGTGCATCACAGCCAGACACGCTTTTCTGCAAACATGCTGGCAAAGCCTTATAATCTGTCGCTGTTAGCGAAACGAGTTCGGCAACTGCTCGATGGCTGATTTCAAAACTGAGCAGCCTTCTCCTTAGTAACGTCCGTTATTGACCAGAGTCACCCATTCCACAGGTGTGTAAGTTTGATAGGTTTCTGCTGTCTACAACCTGCCTTATTAACGAAACGGATGCAGGCTTATGGTTAATAAATAAATAGCGCAACTGTTTACTATTGCTGACCAACAGCCTGCTAGATATTAATCTCCACACCCGCAATCGCAGCATCATCTGTTTGATGTTTTGGGGCGCATAAAATCAGGCGGTAATGCGAGACATCTGCTTTTTTTATTAAATAATTCTTGATATTAATTTGTCTTTGTTTTGCCAGTTTAGTAAGAGCTATTTTTTGTTCATTTGTAATTTGCACGGCATTTTTACCATCTTTATCTTTTATTTTTAAAGCAGGAAAAAGTGCGTGCAAGTCATGTGTGTTTGTCACACCACATAGGATCAATCTAATTTGTGGTTTCTTGCTCATTAGATTGGCAAGTTTATCGAGTTGCTCTTTATTCTCGTTTGTTAAATCAGCGCTGCCGGGTATAAACTCAACAGGAGCAAAATTCATCGCCGTTGCCAGATCAAATAAAACATGAGCACCGACATAAATTAGACCATAAGGGGTGTAAAAAGTAATTAAGGTGACGGTTGCAGCTTTTGCCGTAGCCTTAATAATGGCATCCATAGGGTTAAAATCAGGGTTGTTAATATCACCGGTAACAGGAATATTAAGGTGAATGCTGTCATCTTTATCGCGCAATAAAGCCAGCGTCTGGTTTAACGGCATGCCAAACTTTTCATCAAGGGCAGTAGCATCATTTTCACTCATGGGTTTGATATTAAAGTGGTGTAGCGATAGTGCTAAATTACTATCAAGCACACCTTCTTTAGCTAGCAGGGTTAAATCAGCATCCAGTTGGCCGCTTTTAATAATATGACCAATGGCATTTTTGCTGGCGGGAGAAAGCGCGCGCAAATCGAAACCTTTTAGTTCTCCTGTTGCATCAAATGAAACTTTATCGGAAAAAGGTCTGGCACTGCCCTCAAGGTTAATGGTGCCGTGGCGTGTTGTTTTAGCAAACAGTTTAAACTGACTGTCGTTATCCGGTTTTGCAGAATCAAGATTGCTTATATCAAGGTCAAGTTTTTGCAGACCAATTTCCATGACGGGTTCGGTACTGTTGTCAGTAAACAGGATATTGTTTGTCGTCGAAACAATAAAGCGATTTAAAGATATAATGAATGGTTGCTTGGTTGTTGCTTTGTTTTTATTCTCGTCATCATTGTTGGCGACGCTTTTTTTGTTTTGCGTTAACCATTTGTTGTGTTCCCATTTGCCATTTTCGTTTTTAGAAAAGCTGTTTGCTAAACCGTCAAGTTTAATGGTATCGATACTTATATTATCAGGTGTGTGTTGAATACTGCTGATAACAAGTTTGTCGAAAGCAATGGTCGTGTCATTGTGCTCTTTACCTCGCTGTAAAGCACGTAAATTATCAAGCTTGATTTCAGCGACAGACACATTATCCAGGTCTTTAATATTTAGCTGGGTAAATGTCAATGAGCCAAGGTCTAGTAGATTTCGTTCGATAGAGTGATTATGAATTTGTGAATGAGACAAGGTAAGGTCGCCAGCAAGATTAAGGCTGTTACTGTAGCTGATGTCACCTTGCCAGGAAAGGCGCTCAGATGTATAACAATAATAGAAAGTGCTTTCGATGTCGAGATAACATAAGTCGGCATTATCAATGCTAATATTTTTTAATGCTACATGAAATGACGATTCAGTAATAGGCTGGTCGTCATTGGTCTTTGCATTTGTATTTTTGCTGTTTTTGTTTATTGAAGGAATCCATTGCTGGTACTGCCAATAAGACTGGTTATATCTTACCAAGTATAGCCCTGGATCATTTATCTTTATATCTTTAATAAACAGCGTGTTCAGATCATTCAATTGTATATCGCTGAAAGTTAACTGGTTAAATCGAAAAGTGTCCTTGTGCTGGTCGTCATCACGTTGCATTGCTGAAAAGCCGCGCATTTTAAGTTGCTTGATATGGATATTATCGAGACCTGAAATAGTTACTTCATGCAGAGTATTTGCTTTTGACACTAAAAGATTTTTATTTAATTTATTGTCTGTTATGGTGAGCCCGTTAAGAGTGAAGTCACCGCTTGACGATAGCGGCAGGGTACTGGAGGCTAATAGTTTTCTATCTGTTGCATAGTTTATGATACCGGTCCAGGCTAGCTTTTCTAGCTGGATACAATAATCCAGTAATTTGGTATTGCTGCCGGCATTGGTGCTTGATGACAAGTGTTGCAGATAACAAATATTAAGATTAGTAAAAATAACGTGACCCAAAGAGGCAGCCCAGGGTTCAATTTGTTTTGCTGTCTGAGTTTTGTTGGCGTTGCTCGTTATTTTATCTTTTTCTTTAGCTGCTTGAGTAAGCGGAAAAGCCACGCCGCCAATCATGATTTTATCGTGATATTGTTCAATGTTAATGTTGAGCTGGTCAAGTGTAACTTGAGTAATGGTGAGAGTTCTATCTTTTAATGGTGTCCAGTACCAATGTATTTCAATGTGCCCAACATTAAATAAAGGGCTCCCATTTTTACTGCCCCTGGCATTTAACAGTGACACAGTACCGCTAAATAAATTGATCTTTATCTGCTCAATCGAGGCATCGATATTTTGTTGTTTTAGCCAGGAGGTGGTGCCGGAAATAATGACTTGAGGTAAAGCTAAACGTATCAGTGCTAATGCCAGCAATATTATGAATATGATAAGAAAAAAACGTCCTTTCCACGGGTTGTTTTTATAAAATTTCTTTAATGAGGTTTGCATGGTTTAGTGTCTGTGTTGCAGCATTATTACTTTGGCATTATGGCTTGTTATTTGATTTCGGTTAAGCAGTGGTTCTTTGGCTTGAGCTGCGTAACATCTGTAAAATATCATATTGCATATTCTTATTCAATAAGCGTCGAGCCTGCCGCCCCATCTTGATAGCCGCTGCTGTTATTCTCAGGTTATCCGAAGCATTTGTATTGACGTGCTCCAGTTTAATTAAAGTGTTAATAAAATTGGCTATTAATTTTTTATCAAAAAAATCAGGCGAATTAATGCCATGCATAAGTGAAATCCGCTGCGCCATTAAATAACATGATTGCTCCAGTTGCTGTCGTGATAAGGCGTCCATATCATGTTCGGCAATTAAGACAAATATCATGTAATACAGTTCTAATACCGGAGAGATGACTCGTGCCAGAGTTGAGAGTTGTGCGTGATGAGCCGTGCTTATTGGTGGCTTGCTATAAGTGAAAGCGTCTTCATTATAGACTAGCAGTTTAGCTCGGCTTAATTCTGTTAAAAGGTCATCAATAACTTTTTCTATTGCAGTGGGTGACCAGGGTAGAAAAAACTCGGCTTTAAGAAAAGGGTACACTATTTGTATAAAGTAGATAATTTTTTCACGGTTTATTGCATTGGCATTAGTAAAACAGCAAGCGAGTAGTGACGGCAAAACAAATAGGTGTAAAATATTATTTCGGTAGTAGGTGAGCAAAATAGCGTGAGGCTGATCCAGGTAAATAAAATCGCCCATTTCATGTTCGCGACGGTGAACCATTTTTAATGCTTCGGCATGATGGATTTGTTTTGCTGCATTATAATCCGTCAGGCGAATATAGCGGGAGTAATTAAGGTGTTTAATTAAGACACTGTAGAAATCCAGAGTCCGCATTAATTCGTCTTCATCCATGGCCTGGTTTGGTGCTGCTAATAATGCTGTGGCAATAAGATTAACTGGATTGACTGCGCAGCATTTATTAATATTTTGCATGATTTGTTGTGAGGTGTTTGCAACGATTATTCTCAACCAGGGCGGGCGTTGCAAATCATCATAGGGTTGCCGGTTCCAGTCGGGTGCATGTTCATTTAGCACATCATTTAATAAAACAGGTGAGCCAAAACTGGTGGTAACCCGCCCATAAAATCCGCGAATTTTAAAAAACGAGCGTATTGAGCCAAGCAATGTTTCTGATTTTTTTTTATTACCTTTAAGTTCAGCAAGATAGTCTTTGCCCTCGATCATTTTTTCATAGCCGATATAAACCGGAACAAAAGCCACAGGTCGTTGCTGATACTTTAAAAAAGCACGAATGGTCATTGCCAGCATGCCCGGTTTTGGTTGTAGCAAACGACCGGTACGACTACGACCACCCTCAACAAAATATTCCAGTGGCATGCCACTGGAGATCAGCGAAGCAAGGTATTCAAACATCACTGTTGAATACAGATTATTGTCTTTGAAACTACGGCGAATAAAAAAAGCACCGCCCTTTCGCAGCACCGGGCCGATGATTGGCATGTTTAGATTTTTGCCCGCCGCAATACAGGGAATGGCCAGACCTTCATTATGTATCACAAATGAGAGTAATAAGTAATCGATATGACTGCGATGGCAAGGCACATAAATCAGCTCATGATTTAGTGCCAGTTGTTTAAGCTCAGTGCTAAAATGAACATCGATGCCGGAATAAAATTTATTCCAGAAGGCGGTTAATACGCGCTGCATTATTTGAATAGTAATGTAGCTGCGGTCGCTAACAATTTCGTTGAGATAGTTGTTGGCAATTTTAGTCGATTTATAGATAGAAATATTGTTGATATTACAGCGCTTGTGTATGCTGCTGACAATTGCCGTATTTTCCAATAATTTTCTTACCAGGGTGCGGCGATGAGAAATATCCGGTCCCAGTGTCGCGGTTTTAATTTCCACCAGACGGGTGGACAACAACAGCTGTAGTTTATCGACACAGTTTTCGCTTTCTGCGGTGTTGTTGATTAACTCACGAAATGAAATAGCGGGCGAAAATTGTAACAGGGTATTTTTACCGTTGAATAAAATGGTAAAAAATTTCTGAAAGCGTCCGGCAAAACCCCATGTTTCAGAGAATAATACCCGCAACCAGTGTTTCTGTTTTAATATTGGTCGGCCCCAGAAAACCACAACCGGAACAAAATGCACATCAAGTTCAGGGTTTTCTTTTAAAGCTCGACATAATCCACCAAGCATGGTCGAGCGCTTGGTTTTTTGTTGCAACCAGGCTTTAAGTGGTTGCGCCTGTGCCACAGTATAAACGCTGTGCCAGGCTTTTAATTGCGGCTGTTTGATGCGAGACAGTGGCCTGGTAATACCTAAAGCTTTACATTCGTGCTGCAGCACCAGCAAATCAGACCATGCTCGAGATGTCAGTACATAGATGGTGGTTGTCTTACTGTGTTCATCAGAGATTACGCGTGCTTGCACTACCTCGGTGTTTATCCACAGATAAAGCAGTTTTTGCGAGAGGTAATACAGTGGCGAAGTTATTTTCATATTGGCTTGGTCAATAAAGTGGAAAAATTATATCTGTAGTCATCGAATCGTAACTTCTCAATAAGTCGGGGCAGTATCGCATTTTGAGACTAAGTTAAGCTAATGCAACGTCATTCCGGCAGTCTTTTAGCCGGAATCTATGTTCTTAAATACTAGATTCCGGCTAAAAGACTGCCGGAATGACGATATTCCCAAATTTTATAGCTAACTTACTAGCATTGATGTTGCCCTGGCTTATTGAGAAGTTACATCGAATCGTCGGACATCTGCCGTAATTTTCATCTGTTGCTAGGTTTATTGTAACTACTCAGCGTATTATCCAGGTAAGGATGTAGGTCTTGATTATGCCTTTAGCTCCCATAAAAATAGCTGCACACTTACTTAAGCTCAACAACCATCAAGGATTACGACCGTTTATTACGATTTTAACTATTAATGAATTTTTTCTATTAAATACAAAGGATTATCGTAGCATACGGGAGCTAAAGGCATAATCAAGATGTAGGTTATTGATTTTTCAGGCATCTGCAACATGGATGTTGCGGTAGAGCGTACATGGACGTATTTACAGCGTCCTTAAAAATCAATAACCTGCGTCCTTTTCCAAAATTACGCTGAGTAGTTACGGTTTATTTTACATGAATAGAGGGCGCCTCTATTAATTCCATCCTTAGGTGCGTAAACGACACATCCGTGTGTCACTTTTCGTGAAGATGAATCTTGAGTCCAAACTATGCCATATTTTCGTTGCAAATCTTCGCCATAGCCCACTCACGTGCCCATGTTGATAATAACGTGCGCCTTAATCTGACCTATTTTGAATCTCAATCTTCACCTCCAGAATAAATAGAGATGCCCTAGAGTCGATCTTATAAATTGCTGCATAAGTATTCGTCACATATTTATTAATCAGTCGGATGCAACGATTAATATGGCTGATTCTGCCCCACTATCAGAATAATTGAGCGGGCAACCAGGTTGCCAGTGCTGGCCAGTAAGCAATCATTGCCATAACAATGAGTTGTATCGCAATAAAAGGCATTACCCCGCGGTAAATTTGTGTGGTTTTTATGCTCGCAGGGGCAACTCCGCGCAAATAAAATAAAGCAAAGCCAAAAGGCGGAGTGAGGAAGGAGGTTTGTAAATTAATGGCAATAAGTATGCCCAGCCAGACCGGGTCAATACCCATCATAAGTAATACCGGGCCCACAATCGGCACCACGACAAAGGTTATTTCAATAAAGTCCAGGACAAAGCCCAATAAAAACATAACCAGCATAACAACAAAAAGTGCGTGATATTTGCCGCCGCTTAAATCACTGAGAAAGTCATGCACAAGTTCATCACCCTCAAAGCCTTTAAAAACCAGTGAGAACAAAGCCGCACCAATTAAAATCATAAACACCATGCTGCTAATACGCGTTGTGGTGCGCATGACTTCCTGCAGGGTTTTAAGATTTAACATCTTTTTTGACATAGCCAGAAGCATGGCGCCGACTGCACCGATGGAAGCGGCTTCAGTTGGCGTTGCCAGCCCGGCAATGATGGAGCCGAGAACAGAGAGGATTAATGCTAAAGGTGGTAATAAACTTTTAAAAAAACTGTGCAATAAAGCAGGGGTGTTTTCGCTGTTACCAGTGGTGGTGTGGGTGATTGCAGGCATCGCCTGTTTGTTAAATAGGGCAACAGCAATAATGTAAATAATATAGAAAGAGACCAGCATTAAGCCCGGTATTAATGCGCCAATAAATAAATCACTGACTGATATGGTTTCGGGCGAAAAGATCCCCATGTCCAGTTGTGCTTGTTGATAGGCGTTAGATAACACATCGCCTAGCAATACCAGCACGATGGAGGGTGGAATGATTTGCCCCAGTGTCCCTGAGGCACAAATCAAACCGGTTGAAACTTTTGGGTCATAACCGCTTTTTAGCATGGTAGGTAATGCGATCAGCCCCATGGTGACCACGGTTGCACCAACAATACCAGTGCTGGCAGCAAGCAACATGCCGACCAGTATTACAGAAATACCCAGACCGCCACGTAAGCTGCCGAATAAGCGTGTCATGGTGGTTAGCAGTTCATCGGCGATTCTGGAGCGCTCCAGCATCACTCCCATAAAAACAAATAACGGCACCGCTATTAAAACCTGGTTTGAAATGATGCCGAATAAACGATTTGGCAGGGCTTCTAAAAAAGCCGGATCAAAGGTGCCGCTTAATTGACCGATGGCGGCAAATAATAAAGCGCTGCCAGCTAAGGTAAAGGCGACCGGATAACCTGCTAACAGCAAAACAAAAACCGTAGCGAAAAGATACAGTGACATGTATTCCATCAGTGCTTACCTTTAATATGGTTTTGTGGGTGTTTATTCAGTATGGTCGTGATATTTCGCGCCATTTGGCTAAGAGTTTGCAGGCTGATTAAAAAGGTCATCACCAGAATCATGCTTTTCAATAGAAACACACCCGGCAGACCACCGGCTTGACGCGAGCCTTCCAGCACCGACCAACTGCTGGCAATGTAAAACCAGCTGATCCAGCTGATAAATATCATAACAGGCAGCAATAAAAACAAAGCACCAAGCAGGTCGACCCAGGCTTTACCACGCATTGATAAGCGAGAGTAGAAAATATCGACGCGAACATGAGCATTTTGTTGCATGGTATAAGCCATGCCGACCAGAAAAATGCAGGCGTGTAAGTAGCTGGTGGCTTCCTGTAATGCGATAGAGCCGCGGTCAAAAACATAACGTAAGACAACAATAGCAAAGGTAAGCAGCACCAGAGCCAGGCTTAGCCAGGAAACCGTGCGACCGCTCCAGTCAATGAAAGCGTCTACTTTTGCCAGTGTTTTATAGAACATGATGTTTGTCGTTCAGGTCGGCAAGTTAGCCCAGAGATTCAGGCCAGTAACTAATATAACAGTCACTGTGTTTAATTCGGTCTGATAATACAGTTTTAAATTCATCCGGGTTTTTTGTGTGCACCAGTTCGCCTGCTCGTGGAAAATATTTATCGTATAAACGTGATAACCAGAAACGTAAAGCACTGGCGCGTAACATTACCGGCCAGTATTGTTGTTCGTATTGCGTTAATGGTCTGAAACGGTGGTAGTTACTTAGTAGTGCAACAACTTTTTCTTTGTTCAGGCTGAAGTCATGATTACGGCACCAGTCATTCGCAGCAATGGCAAGGTCATATAATAAAACATCATCACAGGAATAATAAAAATCAATAATACCGCTGAAATTTTTGCCATCCCACAGTGCATTATCACGAAATAAATCAGCGTGGATAATGCCGTGTGGTAAATCTGCGTGGCGTTTGTCTTTCTGAAAGTGTATTTCTTCATCAAGTATTAAACGCTGGTCTGTGGTTAGTCTTGGCATAACTTTTTTCGCCGTTTGCTGACACCAGAGTGGACCACGCGGGTTATATTGCCGAGCATCAAAACTTAATCCGGCAGTATGCATTTTTCCCATTGCCATGCCGAGCTGTTGACAATGGTTTGCCTTGATCTCAACAATGCTGCCACCTTTTAATCGTTCAACCAGAGCAATCGGTTTAGCTTTGAAATGGCTTAGGTAATGGCCCTGTTTATCCGCAACCGGATTTGCGCTGGGCACTTTATGGTCCGCCAGGTGGTGCATCAAGTTAAGGTAATACTGCATTTCCGCAAAACTATGGTGTTCAAAAATAGTTAATACAAAACCAGCCTGGCTGGTGTTTACAAAGTAGTTGGTGTTTTCGATGCCGTCGCTAATGCCTTGATAATGCTCCAGCTCGCCAACATTATAATTTGATAGAAACTGCTGCAGTTCATGTTCTTCGATAGTGGTGTAGACAGACATAAGAATTCAGGGTGGGATAAGAATGGATCGAGTAGTTTTAAAAGAGGGTGATTTTAGCGTATTATTTAATGGCTACCCCTATTAATTTGTGAATATGAATCTTGAATATAAAAATAGCACTTGTCGTAGCATTTTTGAATGAGTAAAACCTGAGCCCACATAGAGCCTTTTTTCTGATGACTGATAAAAAACCACCGTTCATTCTTGTTGACGGTTCTTCCTATTTGTTTCGTGCCTTTCACGCACTGCCACCATTAACCAATAGCAAGGGTCAGCCCACGGGTGCGGTATACGGGGTGATTAACATGCTTAATAAACTGCTGAGTGAATATAAACCCAATAAAATTGCAGTGGTGTTTGATGCTAAAGGCAAAACTTTTCGACACGATATGTATAAGGGTTACAAGGCTAACCGCCCACCGATACCAGATGATCTAAAGGTTCAGATAGCGCCATTGTATGAACTGGTTGAGGCGCTAGGTTTTCCGGTGATTATCGTGCCTGGTGTAGAAGCCGATGATGTGATTGGAACTTACGCTAAACATGCTTCCGATCAAAAAATGGATACTTTAATTTCAACCGGTGACAAAGATCTGGCGCAATTGGTCAACCCCCATGTCACTTTAATCAACACCATGAATAATGTGATTATGGATGAAGCCGGGGTGATGGAAAAGTTTGCCGTGCCACCCGCTGCAATCATCGATTATCTGGCGTTGATGGGCGATGCCTCGGATAATATTCCCGGGGTACCTAAAGTGGGGCCGAAAACCGCAGCAAAGTGGTTAAAGCAGTATGAAACACTGGATAATCTGCTTGCTCATGCCGATGAAATTAAAGGAAAAGTAGGTGAAAGTTTGCGAGACACATTGCCGCAGTTATCTTTGTCCAGAGAGCTGACCACGATAAAGTGCGATGTTGAACTTGAGCATAGCATTGCCAAATTGAGCATGCGCGAGCCACAGGTAGAAAAACTTGAACAACTGTATAGCGAGCTGGAATTTAACACCTGGTTATCGCAGTTATATTCAAATAAATTGTCTTTCGATGACAATGTGATGGTGAATAAGGCGGCTGTACCTGCAAGCAACTATGAAACCGTGCTGGACAAACTGGCTTTTGCGCATTGGTTAAAGAAACTCAACGTTGCCGAGCAGTTTGCCTTTGATACCGAAACAACCAGCCTGGATTACATGCAGGCTCGTATTGTGGGCGTGTCTTTTGCGGTTGCGGCGGGAGAGGCCGCCTATGTACCATTCGCTCACGATTATCTGGATGCCCCGCAGCAGCTCAGCGAACAGGATGTACTCGGTGGTCTGAAGACATTACTGGAAGATCAAAACAAACAGAAAATCGGACAGAACCTGAAATATGATGCGCATGTGCTGGCTAATCATGGCATCAAGCTGAAAGGCATTGCACAAGATACTATGCTGCAGTCGTATGTGCTGGACTCAACACAACGACACGGCATGGATGCGCTGGCATTGCGTTTTTTAGGTCGTCGCACTATTCACTTTGAAGACATTGCTGGTAAAGGTGTCAAACAACTCAAGTTTAATGAAATTAGTCTTGAGCAGGCAGGTCCTTATGCGGCAGAAGATGCCGACATTACGTTGCAATTACATCAAAGGCTGAGTGCTGAACTCAAGCAACAACCCGCACTTAAACAGGTTTATCAGAATATAGAATTACCCTTGCTGACGGTGCTGCTCAACATTGAACGCAATGGCGTTAAAATTGATGTCGCCATGTTGGAAAAACAGAGCAAACAACTGACCGAGCGCATGAAAACGTTGCAACAACGCGCCTATGATGAAGCTGGCGAGACCTTTAATCTGGCATCGCCAAAACAACTGGGCAGTATATTATTTGAAAAGCTCAAAATACCAGCGCTAAAGAAAACCAAAACCGGTCAATATTCAACTGCGGAAGATGTATTGCAGGAACTGGCAGTGGCTTATCCATTGCCAAAACTCATCCTGGAGCATCGCAGTGTCGCCAAGTTAAAATCCACCTATACCGATAAATTACCGCTGCAAGTTAATAAAAAAACCGGTCGGGTGCATACCTCGTATAACCAGACGGTTGCAGCAACCGGTCGTTTATCCTCCAGCGATCCGAACTTACAGAATATTCCCATTCGTAGTGAAGAGGGGCGGCGTATCCGCCAGGCTTTTGTTGCACCACAAGGTTATAAATTGTTGGCTGCCGATTATTCGCAGGTCGAACTGCGCATCATGGCGCATTTGTCAGAAGATGAAAACCTGCTCGCCGCATTTGCAGAGGGCATTGACGTGCATCGTGCCACTGCCGCAGAAGTTTTTGGCGTGGCACTGGATGCAGTCGAGTTGGAACAGCGCCGCGCTGCCAAAGCCATCAATTTTGGCTTGATCTACGGCATGTCTGCCTTTGGTTTGGCAAAACAGTTAAATATCGGTCGTTTCGAGGCGCAGGATTACATTAATACCTATTTTGCGCGTTACCCTGGGGTGAAAGCCTATATGGACAAAACCCGCGAACAGGCGCATGAACGCGGTTTTGTTGAAACCGTATTCGGTCGTCGTCTGTACTTGCCAGAAATAAATTCACGCAATGGTCAGCGCCGACAATATGCCGAGCGCGCGGCGATCAATGCACCCATGCAGGGCACCGCAGCAGACATCATTAAACGCGCCATGATTGCAGTGGATGCCGCTTTATCAGCAAGCGGGCAAGTTGCAAAAGTGGTGATGCAAGTACACGATGAGCTGGTGGTTGAGGTATTGACTAAAGATGCAGAGGCAGTGGCAGTACTGTTAACAACAGAAATGCAGCAAGCCGCCACACTGAAAGTACCGTTAGTGGTGGATATTGGTGTTGGTGATAACTGGGATGAGGCGCATTAAATACGCTCTGTGTCAGGTGGTAGTTCTATGCTTTGCAGGGGGGGGGCTTTGAGGAAAAGCTGCAAAGCATTCGTTCGCTATGTATTGGTTACCGTTCCAGCCAGTTGTTGAGCGTAAGCACCAGCTCTTCCAGTCCGGTTTTTTTAAGTGAGGAAAAGGTTTGCACACTGGCGTTGACGTCGGCATCTTTAAGCTGTTTTTGTGTCTGTAGCTTGCTGTTTTGCTGTGCGCCACGCTTGATTTTGTCTGCTTTGGTTAACAGGACGTGTGCAGGAAGCTGAAAATGATCGCACCATTCCAGCATTTGCCAGTCATAGTCATTTAACGGGTGGCGAATATCCATGATAACAACCAGACCATTAAGGCAGCGTTGTTCACTTAAATATTGAGTCATTAGTTTTTGCCACTCATTTTTTATTGTCAGTGGAACTTTGGCAAAGCCGTAACCGGGTAAATCAACCAGCCGACGTTGTTCATCAAGCTCAAAAAAGTTTACCAGACGGGTGCGCCCCGGCGTTTTACTGGTGCGTGCCAGACCTTTGTTATCACATAAAGTATTAATAGCACTGGATTTCCCGGCATTGGAGCGACCAGCAAAGGCGACTTCATTGCCGCCATGTGGAAACTGTTTGGCGTTGCCGGCACTAATAAGAAAACGTGCCTGGCGATAGAAACGATTATCAGTGTCGGGTTTATTTATTGATCTGCTCATGGGCAGCATTTTACCCCTGTTTGTTGGTTATTGTTATCTTTGCAGGCTTCCCCTGAGTCCTTAGTAACTTCCAGGGATGAAAAACAAGTGGTAATCCATGGCAGCTAAAAAAGGTCAGTCAGAAAGAGATGTCTGCACATGGCGCATCCAGGCTGTCCTTTGGAAGATATTGAAAATCAGCAGTCAGAAGATACGAACCAAGACAAAGCTGTTGTTTGAATTTCGTAATAAAGAGAGTCTAGATATTGAAAAAATGTAATTAGTAGTGTAAAATTTCGCCACTTTTTTGTCCGTTTCGGGCTTAATGTGTTTGGAGTTCAAGCAATGAAAAAAACAATTTTAGCTGGCATTGCGCTGTTTTTTGTAAGCTCTGGTGCGGCTTTTGCTGGTGATGTGGCAGCGGGTCAAGCTAAGTCAGCTCTATGTGCCGGTTGTCATGGTGTTGACGGAAACAGTCTGATGTTTGTGAATCCTAAGCTTGCCGGTCAAAATCAGGCTTATATCGTAAAGCAGATTAAAGATTATAAAGCCAACACAACGCGTCAAAATGCAATTATGCTGGGTATGGTTGCCGGCTTATCGGATGAAGATGCTGCCGATATCGGTGCTTTTTATCAGGCGCAGACAGTAAGTCAGGCAGCGCCTTTTGATGAAGAGAAAGCCGCTGCAGGTCGTTCGCTTTATAAAGGCGGTGATATGGTGAAAGGTATTCCCTCCTGTCAGTCATGCCATGGTCCAATGGGTGATGGTGTCGCGGGTATTGGCTATCCGCAGGTCGGTGGTCAATTTGTTGAATACACGCTGGCTCAGTTAAAAGCGTTTAAAGACGGCTCTCGCAGCAACGATGAAAATGCGCTAATGCGTTCAATTGTCGTAAAAATGTCCGAAGAAGAGATGGAAGCGGTTTCACACTATATTGCTAGTCTTGTTAGATAATTCTTTGACCGTTCCGCGCCCATTGTCTGGCATGACACGAACTTACCGCATAGAAAAGGATAGCAGGTGCTATCCTTTTTTTATGCATGTTTTCAGGCTGATGAACAGTGTCAGAGCTGTTAGTCATTTGGTGGCAAAAAAATACTGCCTGAAAATAGCGTTTCCCCGTTGTTCTGGTTTCTTTTATGCTTGAAGCTCAATCATTAGAATGTGTACGAGATGACCGTCTGTTATTCAGCGGCTTGAGCTTTTCGGTGGCTGAATCTGAAGTGTTGCAAATTGAAGGCGCAAATGGTTGCGGCAAAACCAGTCTGTTACGAATAATCTGTGGTTTACGCTTTGCTGAAGCTGGTCAGGTGTTGTGGCATAGCGAAAAAATTCAGGCTAGTCGTGAAGACTATTATGCCAGTATGGTTTATATCGGTCATCTGCCGTGCATCAAAGCCGAGCTGACGGTATCGGAAAATGTGCGCGCACTGCTGGATACACGCTCGCTGTCGGTGTCAGATGCGGTAATAGAGGCGGCTTTGGCAAAAGTCGGGCTGGCAACTTATGAAGACGTACCAGGCAAAGCCCTGTCTTCCGGTCAGCGCCGCCGAATTTTACTGGCTTTTGTAGACCTGTCTCAGGCAAAGCTATGGATACTGGATGAGCCATTAACAGCGCTTGATGTTCAGGGCGTCGCTTTAATGGAATCAATGATAATAGCACACCGGGCAGCTGGCGGCAGTGTGGTTTTTACCACACATCATGGTATGCAACTGGATTGTGATATGTCTTCAATTCAGCTTGGTGGCGAGATGCACGGTCGACAACCAAAGGAATCATAAGCACATGTTAAAAGCCTTTTATCATTTATTAATTCGTGACTTACGCCTTGCCTTGCGCAATCGCCATGAGCTGGCTAATCCGTTGATATTTTTTGTTTTAGTCGTGACCTTATTTCCGTTGGCAGTGATGCCAACGCCACAGGCTCTGCAAACAATGGCGCCCGGCGTGATATGGGTGTCAGCATTGCTGGCAGTGTTGTTGTCACTGGATCGTATATTCAGGCAGGATTATGAAGATGGCTCATTAGATCAATTGATGCTGAGTTCGAACCCCCTGGTGATTCTGGTACTGGCGAAGGTACTGGCGCACTGGCTATTGACTGGTTTGCCGCTGGTAATTATTGCGCCGTTACTGGGATTGTTTATGTCATTGCCAGCACCGGCAGTTGAAGTGCTGATATATAGCCTGCTATTGGGTACGCCAGTGCTAAGCCTGGTGGGTGCCATTGGTGTATCTTTGACGGTGGCAGTGAACCAGGGCGGCGTTCTGCTGTCTCTAATAATCCTGCCATTATATATTCCGGTCTTGATTTTTGGTGCAAATGCGGTCGATGTGGCAGGCAGTGGTTTACTTGTCACAGGTCAACTACTCATTTTAGGTGCCATGTTAGCATTAGCATTGTCGCTAGCACCGTTGGCAAGTTCGGTGGCGTTGCGCATAACGGCAACCAGATAGTTACGAGTAGTGCTGTAAGGATGTAGCGTTAACGAACCAAAGGATGGGGTTATTAATTACGGCGGGGGCATGTTGCCAATTTGTAATTTACAATTTGTGTTTTATTGGTAATTTTTAACTAACTATTCTTTGATTAATAGCTCGAAATTAATAATTATATGTGGAATTGGATACAACGTTTTTCATCACCAAAACATTTTTACAGCATGTCTGTGCCTTTAATAAAATGGCTGGCTATCAGCACCCTGTTTATAGGTTTGTATGGTTTATACCTGGGTCTGTTTGTGGCGCCAACGGATTATAAGCAGGGTGAAAGTTATCGCATTATCTTTATTCATGTACCCGCTGCATGGCTGGCAATGTTTATTTATGTGGTGATGGCTGTCTCTTCTGCCATAGGCATAATCTGGCGAATTCGCCTGGCGGATATGGTGGCTGCAGCCAGTGCACCCATTGGCGCGTCCTTTACCTTCCTTGCTTTAGTAACAGGCTCATTATGGGGCAAGCCGATGTGGGGTACTTACTGGATATGGGACGCACGATTAACCTCAATGCTGATCTTGCTGTTTTTATATCTGGGTTATATGGCGCTGCAATCAGCGATTGATGAGCAGCGCAGTGCAGACAAAGCAAGCGGGCTGCTGGCCATCGTTGGTATTGTTAATATTCCTATCATTCATTTTTCTGTTGAATGGTGGAACACCCTGCATCAGCCCGCAACGGTGGCAAAATTTGATGCCCCATCCATATATATTGATATGCTGATACCGTTGTTATTGATGGCCGTGGCATTCAAATTGTTTTATGTCACCATGGTGTTGGTGAGAACGCGCAATGAGAGTTTATATCGTGACCGAAACCGCCGTTGGGTTAGAGAACTGGTTGAAAAACTATGAAATATTAATAGTGAGAAGTGATAGCTGATGAATTGGTCTGAATTTTTTAATATGGGTGGTTATGCGTTTTTTGTGTGGAGCTCTTACGCGGTAGCACTTATGGTTGTGCTTGGTAACATTATAGCGCCAATATTGCAACGTAAAAAAGTTATAAAGCGTATTAAACGCACGATTAAAAGGGAGAATATTGAACTGGCTCAAAATGGTCAGAATTAGAGTTAGAGTTAGAGTTAGAGAAACGTCAGATTTAATTTTAAGTAGAAACTCCCTGAGAGTAGAAAGATTATGAATAAAAGAAGCCGTCGAAAAGTTTTGGTTTTAGCACTTGTTTTTGGGGTTAGCACCGCTACCGTGTTAGCTTTAACCGCACTTGAAGAAAACATGCTGTTTTTTTTCAGCCCGACACAGGTAAATGCGGGTGAAGCGCCGCTGGAACGCACTTTTCGGGTTGGCGGGGTGGTTGTGCCAGGCAGTATAAGTCGTCAGTCAGAGAGTTTAACCATGCAGTTTTATGTTACCGACAAGGCGCACAGTATGCCTATTGAATTCACTGGTATTTTGCCAGATCTTTTTACTGAAGGTGAGGGCATTATTGCGATAGGTAGTTTTGCAGCAGGCGGTCAATTTGTCGCTGATAAAGTACTGGCAAAACATGATGAAAATTATATGCCGCCGGAAGTGGCTGCTGCTCTGAAAGCAGCCGGAGAATATGACTATGCCGGAAAAATGTAAGTAATTAAGCCCAAGTAATTTAAGTAGTAATAATTACCCTCATCCACTCTAAAAAGTAATTCAGCCTATGATTCCTGAACTCGGACATTTCGCCTTAGTAATAGCCCTTATAATTTCTGTTGTGCAGGGGGTGGTATTATTAATTGGTGCGGCAACAAATAACCAGACCATGGTGGCGATAGCAAGACCTGCTGCGCTTACCCAGTTTTTCTTTGTCGGCTTAGCTTACGCGGCCTTAACACATGCCTTCATTGTGCATGATTTTTCGGTGTTAAATGTATCGCAACATTCTAATCTTGTGCAACCATTGCAATATCGTATTACTGCAGTCTGGGGTTCGCATGAAGGCTCCTTATTGTTATGGGCACTAACCCATTCTATGTGGACAGTTGCGCTGGCGGCGTTTAGTTTTCACCTGCCACAGATGATGGTGGCGCGTGTGCTTGCAGTGATGGGTCTGATTGGTGCTGGCTTTATCTCGTTTATGTTGTTTACTTCAAATCCTTTTTTACGTATTTTCCCGGCACCTCTTGATGGCAGTGAATTAAACCCGCTGTTACAGGACTTCGGCATGATATTGCACCCTCCTTTGTTGTATATCGGTTATGTCGGGTTTGCGGTTGCCTTTTCTTTTGCGGTTGCCGCATTAATTTCTGGCAGACTAGATGCCACCTGGGCGCGCTACTCGCGCCCGTGGACAACTGCCGCCTGGAGTTTTTTAACGTTGGGCATTGCCCTGGGTAGCTGGTGGGCTTATATTGAACTGGGCTGGGGCGGATGGTGGTTCTGGGATCCGGTAGAAAATGCCTCGTTTATGCCGTGGCTAGTGGGCACTGCATTAATTCATTCGCTGGCGAGCACAGAAAAACGGGGTGTTTTTAAAAGCTGGACAGTGTTACTGGCGATAATGACCTTCTCATTAAGTCTGTTGGGCGCCTTTATCGTACGCTCTGGTGTGTTAACTTCGGTGCATTCTTTTGCTGTTGACCCTCAGCGTGGCGTTTATATTCTATCGTTTTTAGCGGTTGTGGTGGGTGCCTCACTTGCCCTGTACGCCTGGCGTGCACCAACCATTGTCAGTACTGGACGATTCAAGTGGTATTCGCGTGAATCTGCACTGCTGTTAAATAATATTATTTTTCTGACAGCGGCTATGGCGGTTTTTATTGGTACCATGTATCCGCTCGTGGTTGATGCCTTTGGTGGTGGTAAAATTTCAGTGGGGCGACCTTATTTTGATGTCATGTTTTCAATGATAGCGATTCCACTTTTATTATTGCTCGGAATTGGGCCTACAGTACGCTGGAAAGTCGATAGCTGGAAGCGAAACATCAAGATAATGTCATTCTTCTTTATCAGCTCACTGGTATTGGGCATGTTAATTCCGTTTTTAGTTGAGCAAGAATTAAACATAGCCGTTGGTCTGGCTTTGGCTGGAGCAATCTGGGTTATCTCCACCACACTTAAGGAGTTTGTTTCCCGTATAACACGAGGCATAACATTGCGCCGCTCCTATCTTGGTATGGTATTAGGGCATCTGGGTATGGGTATATTTGTAATCGGAGTAACCATTACAATGGCATACCATGTAGAAAGAGACATACGCATGGTGCCAGGTGGGGTTTATCATATTGCGGGTTATGAGTATCACTTTATTGGAGTAAGAAAGGTACAAGGGCCAAATTTCATAGCAGATGAAGCGCTGATAGAAACCTGGTTTGAAGGGGTAAGAGGAGACGATCTGGTTCCGCAGAGAAGGGTTTATAGCGATTACAATAATCCGATGACAGAAGCATCCATTGATGTAACCATATTCCGTGATCTATATGCGGCATTGGGCGAAGATCTTGGAGATGGTGCCTGGAGTGTCCGTGTTTACTTCAAGCCGTTTATACGCTGGATATGGGCAGGTACTGTCTTTATGGCTGTTGGCGGATTCCTCGCAATAAGTGATCGTCGCTACCGGCAAACCGTTACATCAAAAGTAGCACGCAGAAGACGGCAAGTGGCAGGTGAAAGCATTGCTGTCGCTGATAATACGGCATAGTTGGTTATTAAAATACGATGGAAAATACACAGTCATCTTTGTTGAAACGGTTCCTGCCACTTATAATATTTATGGCACTGGTAGTGTTGCTTGCTGTTGGTTTAACGCTTAACCCAAAACTGTTACCTTCACCATTAATTGGTAAACCTGTGCCCGTGTTCGAAGTGCCTTTGCTGTTAGAGCAGGGTAGTTTTTCAAATAAGGATCTGATCGGTGAGGTAACACTGGTGAATTTCTGGGCAAGCTGGTGTATTTCCTGTCGTCAGGAACATGACGTGTTTAAGGCGCTAACTCGCAACGGTGTCCGTGTTATCGGTTTAAATTATAGAGACGAGAAGGAAGATGCCAAGAGGTGGTTGGCAAGGCTGGGTAATCCCTACAGGGTTGTCGCGTTTGATCATAATGGTCGCGCAGGAATTGAGTGGGGCGTTACCGCTACACCAGAAACATTTTTGATTGATAAGAACGGTATAATAAGGCATAAGGTTGTCGGTCCTTTAACTAACAGGGAAAAACTGGATGAGTTACTGGCTGTTATGGCCTTATTGCACACAGAAGGCTGAATATAATGAGCAAATTAATTTCAATTTTATTACTATCTGTTTTATTAATACCGGGTTTGGTTTTTGTGCCATCAGTGGCAATCGCAGCTCCCTTTGCAACCTATGAGTTTGACACGTCTGAACAGGAAAGACTATTTCATAAAATAATTGAAGAAATACGCTGCGTGGTTTGTCAGAATCAGAATATTTCCGAATCAAATGCACAACTGGCGCAAGATCTGCGCAATAAAGTCTATACCATGTTAAAAGAAGGCAGGTCTGAAACAGAAATCACCGACTTTATGGTGCAACGCTATGGTGATTTTGTGTTATACAGGCCGCCATTTGAACCTAAAACCTGGTTGTTATGGTTTGGTCCGGGCATCGCCTTTATATTATTTATCGTGTTTGCCGTACGTTTTATGAGGGCGCAATCTGAAAAACCGCCAGTTGAACGTTTAAGTGATAACGATCTAGAGCATATCAATAAACTGCATGAGCAGAGCGGTGAACAAAAATGAGTATAACATTTTGGATTCTTATCATTTTAATGTTATTGCTTGCTATAGCTCTGCTTGCTTATCCTGTTCTAAAGCAACGCAAAATTTCAAGCATTGCGTATAGGGAAAGCAACCTGAGCATAAACCATGGAAAGCTCGAAGAACTAGAGCTGGATTTAGCAGAAGGGCGGATTGACCAGCCTTCGTATGAAGCCGCACAAGAAGAGCTTAAGAGAGAACTGCTTATAGATATTCCCAGCGACGATGGTGAGGTCGAGAACAAGGTTGCCGACGGTATAGTAAAAAAACAGCCAGCATTAATATTAATTCTTGCTATTTTTGTCCCTGCTATGTCAATCATGATTTATTTTCAGTTAGGTATGCCTTCAGCAACTGACGCGGCCTTTGTAGCTAGTCAGCAACAGCCGCAGCAGCCCGCTTCAATTGAGGATTTAACCAAACAGCTACAAGCACGAATTGAGCGGGATGGCGGTACTGCACAGGACTGGGTAATGCTGGCAAGAGCGCATAAGCATATGGGCGAGTATGTGCAGGCAGAAAAAGCTTTTGTTGTCGCTCGGCAGCATGATAGAAATAATGTGGCGTTGATGCTTGAGCTGGCTGAAATGATGGCAGTCAATAATAATCGAATGTTTGATGCCCAGTCACGCGAGTTGGTGCTTAAGGCTTATGCGCTGGAGCCTGAAAATATAAATGCGTTATGGTTTGTCGGCGTTGCAGAATATCAGGCAAATAATTATCGACCTGCAATTGATCATTTGCTGGCGTTGTTACCAGTAGTTCGCGATGATGAAGAGATGATACAGTCAATCATTGCTATGATTTCCCGTTCACGTCTGGAACTCATTGCTGCGGGTGAAGACATGCCAGAGCTAGAAACAATACTGGGTATGACCACAACAGCTGATGCCGGCTTGGGTATGACATCAGAAGCTGTTTCGATAGCAGAGGCAGAAACAACAGATCAGCCTGAATTAGTAGCTTCTACAGCAATGAAGAGCTTAAATGTTACGGTAAATATCAGTGATGAAGTGAGAAATAAATTTAATGCAAACGATGCGGTCTTCGTTTACGCTAAAGCAAAGCAGGGTTCAGGAATGCCTTTAGCTGCGCAACGTATAACACTGGCTGAACTACCTGCAACAGTGGTGCTGGATGACAGCATGGCAATGGTGGAAGGCATGAATATAAGTGCTTTTGAGCAGCTAGTGATCTCTGCAAGGGTGACAAAATCAGGGACCGCACTGGCGCAAAGCGGTGATTATATTGGTAGGAATGAATACCTAAATAACAAAACAAATAACAAAACAAATAGCACAATAAATATTATTATAGATACTGTGGTGCCTTAATATTTCAGTTATTAATCCCTAAAAAAACGTAACTACTCAGCGTAATTTTGGAAAAGGACGCAGGTTATTGATTTTTCAGGCATCTGCAACATGGATGTTGCAGTAGAGCGCCAAGTAAGCAAACATGGGGACGTATTTACAGCGTCCTTAAAAATCAATAACCTGCGTCCTTTTCCAAAATTACGCTGAGTAGTTACAAAAAAACAAACAATAAATTAAGATGGACAGCTTATGAAGAAGTTAATGATTTTAGTGTTTTTGCTGGTTAATTCAGCGTTCTTGCATGCGGCAGACTTTCAAGAAGGCGTACACTACAAAAAGCTGCCGGCACAGCAAACCAGTAGCGGTGACAAAATAGAAGTATTAGAGTTTTTCTGGTATGGCTGTCCGCATTGCTATTCTTTTGAACCCTATATAAATGCGTGGAAAAAAACAAAACCAGCAAATATTGAAGTAGTTCGTGTGCCTGCAATCTTTCGTCCTGAATGGGAAGTACAGGCACGCGCTTATTATGCCTTGAGTAATATGGGTGTTATTGAAGATATTCATGGAGAAATTTTTAGTGCAATCCATAATGACAAAAAACGTTTGGACACAAAAGCACGTATTGCTGATTTTGTAGAAGGAAAAGGTGTCGACAGAAAAAAATTCCTTGAAGAATATGATTCCTTTGCCGTTAATAGCATGGTGAGGAAAGCGAAAAAGAAAGTGAAAGCATTTCAACTTGAGGGTGTGCCTTCTGTTGTGGTAAATGGCAAATACTTGATCAGTGGGTCAATGGCAGGGTCTTTTGACAACATGATTAAGATTGCCGAGTATTTGGCTGTAAAAGAATCCAACTCAACCACTATGGACTGAAAGTCCCCTAGGTTGCTCTAAACAACGACTGAAAGTCATTTTGCTTTAACTGGGCACTGAATATCATAAGCCAGATAAATATCACCATGAAGGACATGAAGATCTTATGCCTTCATGCGCTTCATGGTGAATTGAAAAGATATCAATGCCCACTAAAAAATGTGTAGCAGCTAAAGCCTTGCACTAAAGTGCATAGTTTTGACTAGGAGCTTGTCCGAGAATGGAAAAACCTACTGCAAAACCGATATTTTTGCCCATTTTTCCGAACATTTTCGTTAAATAGCGGTGCTATTCGCCTCAAATGTTCGAAAAACTGGACTAAAAATCTCGATTTTTCGCTACGGTTTCCATTCTCGGACAAGCTCCTAGCGATCTGAGGCCAATAAAATACTATTGCAAGCAATGGAAAATTCAGCTAAATTTATTGTTTTCAAAATAAGCAGATAGGGAGATGATAACATGAGAATGAATACAGCTTTAATCGGTACAGGTCTAGCCATCATGATATTGGCATTAACTGGCTGTAGCGGATCGGATGATATTAAACAGGCAGCACCAGACTGCGTATTTCCGGATTCACCTTTTGCTTCGGCACCTGCTTGGGTATGCGATGAACCGGTCGCTGGGATCCCCGTTTCAGCTGTGGGCGTGGCAGAAAAATCAGCCGCCGGACATAGTTTTATGAAAAGCATGGCAGCAACAGATGCTCGTGTGCAGCTGGCACAGTCAATGAAAGTCCATGTACAAAATATGATAAAGCAGTATGCTGAAACCACAGGCGCGGCTGATACTGAAACGGTTGATAAAGTGAATACTTCAGTAACAAAACAAATTACTGATGAAACCCTGGTTGGTACTAAAATATATAAAACTCGCAGCAGCCCAAATGGTACGTTATATGTATTGCTCGGCATGGATACATCCATTGCAGCCACAGCGACACAAAATGCGCTAAAGACCAGCATGAAAAACGATAGTGCCTTGTGGCAACAATTTAAAGCAGAAAAGGGTCAGGATGAGCTGGCATCATCGATTGCAAACATGAAGTAGCCATCCATCTTGTTATGTGTAAAAAACTGGTTTCCGAATACTCGGCTGCTGGTTTTTTATGTCCATCCTTAGGTCCGTAAACGGCATATCCGTGTGCCACTGCTCCATCCTTAGGTCCGTAAACGGCACATCCGTAACCACTGCCCCGACTTATTGAGAAGTTACCCAAAATTTTGTAGTCCTATAAAATATTCGGGCTAGCTGAGCAGGACAATTAATATTCTTTTTTCTGATTCTCCCTAATTTTGATTTGCGGATTAGCAGTTGATCTGTGCCTATAAAAAAATATTTAAAGTTTGCTACCATCAGACGATAATATAAAATATAGCGAAATAATAAAAGGCTGAAAACTTCTATGAAGAAGGTTCTATATCATGACGTAGTACAGCACGAACGCTTTATCGTCACTAAAATTAGTTACGATGAATTAACCAATTCTCCTGAAGCATCGTATCAGAAATTCCGTGTCAAACCGGAGGATGCTTACCGTCTTATTAAGCCATACCTTAAAACAAAGGTACTTGGGCAAATTCGTGCTGTGATGCCGTTGGCGATTTATTTGACATTGTTCCAAATGTTGATTTTGCGCCAGCATATATTGGATGCAGGAGTGATAACGGCTGGGTTGTTTGCCGTGATTATTGGGCTGATGTTTTTTATGGAAGGCTTGCGTTTGGGTTTAATGCCATTTGGAGAGGTAATAGGTAATAAGCTGCCACAAAAATCGACCTTACCCATCGTATTACTGGTGGTTTTCATGCTTGGTATCGGTGTGACCTTTGCCGAGCCAGCGATTGGCGCGTTGAGGGCGGCAGGAGCGAATATTGATCCTTATACTGTGCCTTATCTTTATACTATTCTTAACGACTGGGTGGGTATTTTGGTGTTGGTTGTGGGTGGCGGTGTTGGTTTAGCGGCGGTTCTGGGAACCCTGCGTTTTTTAAATGATTGGAGTCTCAAGCCTTTAATTTTTTTAACTATTATACCAACACTGGCATTGACTATTTATCTTATGCAAGATGAACAGTTAAGTCACATCATTGGTTTGGCCTGGGACAGTGGGGCAGTAACCACCGGACCGGTTACCGTGCCCTTGGTGTTGGCGTTAGGCATTGGTATTGCGTCGGCAGCGGGCAGTGGCAACCAGTCTTTGTCTGGCTTTGGTATTGTCACCCTGGCTTCATTGTTTCCAATTATGGGCGTACAACTGCTAGCGATTTATATTCATAGCACTGTGTCGGTTGAAGAGATTTTAGCAGGCGTGAATTTAGTAAAAGAAGTTGAGCCGTTTTGGTATGAACAAACTCCTTACCTTGAGATAATCTCAGGTATGCGAGCAATTGTGCCATTAATAATTTTTCTGGGGCTAGTATTGTTTTTTATTTTACGTGAGCGTTTACCTAATGCGCGCATTGTATTGCTTGGTCTGGGGCTTGCACTAATCGGCATTATTATTTTCAGCCTTGGTCTAACTTATGGTTTAGCGAAATTGGGTGGGCAAGCTGGGTCAATGATTCCCGCTGCTTTTACCGATATCGAAGCCATTAAAGGGTCACCTTTATATTGGTTTAGTTTAGGTATTGGGATTACACTGGCGTTCGCTTTTATTTTAGGGTTTGGTGCTACCCTGGCTGAACCTGCGCTAAATGCTTTAGGCTTAACCGTAGAATGTTTAACCAATGGTGCTTTTAAAAAGAAAACGTTGATGACTGCGGTTTCAATCGGTGTCGGGCTTGGTATTGCGACTGGGGTGCTAAGAATTATTTTCGATTGGCCATTGGCCTGGTTATTGCTTCCTACGTATTTATTTGCTCTGATACTAACAATATTCTCAAATGAAGAATTTGTTAATGTGGCATGGGACAGTGCGGGGGTAACAACGGGACCTATCACCGTGCCATTGGTGCTGGCAATGGGATTAGGGCTTGGTACGGCGGTTGGTGCTGTGGAAGGTTTTGGGATACTTTCTATGGCATCCATTGGTCCCATCATTACGGTATTAATAACAGGGCTGTGGATTAAATACCGTATTCAGCCGAGCATAGTTGAGTAAGGTTACGGGAGAAATCAATGGATAAAATAAAATCAATGACAATTTTAACAGATGTTTCTTTGATTACCTGCATGGTGCAAAAAGGCAAAAGTGACGCGATTATTGCAGCGGCACGATCTGCAGGGGCGCAGGGTGCATCGGTGCATTATGGTCGTGGCGCAGGCGTACGTGAGCGATTGGGTTTGTTAAGCATTACCGTGGAAGCAGAAAAGGAAGTGATTCAAATTATGGTGTCAAAGCAACAGGAAGAAGAAGTATTTGCTGAAATGTTTGCAGCAGGCCAGCTTGATACGCCAGGTATGGGCATCATGTTTGTTACGCCGCTGGACAAAGCTGCCACTTATATTTCTCCAGCCATACTGGAACGTATCGATCAGGATCGTAAACAGTGCGAAGAATATAATAAGGGGGAACCCGGTGTTAATTAAAGAGCATTGTAAGTCAGCCAAACTAATAGTCTGTGTGTTAGCACGAGGTCGATCTCATGAAGTACTAGAGGCTCTGGGGGCGTCAGAGCATGTGCTGGCCTCAGAATTTGTCTCTATCCGCAGCCAAAGCGGCAAGATGGACCTTCGTGAATGGGATGAGATGGATGCTTTGCATGTTGCCGTTGCGCCTTCATACGCTGAAAGTGTATTTGAAATGTTGTACCACATGATAGAAGTTGAAGCTGGTGAGGGGGCATATATGTTTCAGGTGAATGTGCCCTGGATTACGCATTTTGAATTGCCTGAAATTCCAGAACAAGGCGTGGCTATTTCATCTTTACAGCATGGTGAGTCTTTACCAGAAGGGGTGGATGAAAAGACAGCGCAAGCCCTAAGAATTTTGGCTGATTTAGATTAAGGGCAGCTCTATTAATTCCATCCTTAGGACTCAGGATCAAATAACTTACGAAACTTAACTT
>CAZYCY010000001.1:0-32959 GCA_964646145.1 uncultured Thiotrichaceae bacterium | reverse complement strand
AGTGCTGTCATTATTACTAAATCAGATGAAAAGAACACCGCTTACTAAAGACACGTTATAAATACGTCCATGTAAGTTTGACTACAACATCTTTGCTGTAGACAGTCTTTGATAAGTGGTGTCTTTTTCATTGTAAATCTCCTTCGCATATTTGTGTTAGCAACGGTTACAATTAAGGTTGTAATGAACTGCATTTAATGCAGACATTCCCCAGAGTATTAAAATATTTTTCTAATAGTCTTATTTCCAATAGTTGGTCATGTTCCAGGTTTCGAAATTTAATACCAATTTTGCTATGCGTTGAAGAGTGATTTTTATTTTCCCAGCGCTGCTCGGCTTTTACAATAGTATGAAGTTGATCGCTATTTCCAGGCGACATAATTAACAAGTTAAAAATATCGCAGGGTATGGATTGGTTTTTAGGGATAAGAACAGAACATCCGCGTTGGCTAAGATCGGATAATAAACAGTTTGCATTTATTTTTCCGAATAGCCAGGCAGAGAAAAGGTCAATGTTACTTAAGTCAGTATCGTGATCATAGGGTGCATTAGCAGTGCCAGACATATTATTCACCATTAGTTAGTTATTGACTGATAACAACAATGGCATTATTACGTTTAACTATGGTGACAGTTTTATTAAATGTTTATGACAATACAAATATAGTAGGCCATTGCACTGAATTTATCTATCCGGATTGAATCCGCAAAAGTCGATCCCTGACAATTTTGCCATTTCGGGATTAAAGGTGGCAAGATCATTAATGTTAAATTGATTCAAGTGAGAATGTCCACATGCCCTTGCCATAACTTGCATTAATGCTACCGATGAATCAATAAAATTAGATAATCTTTGTGCGGATTTATCGATGTTTAGCATTTTCCTTAATTCAGGTTTTTGTGTTGCAATACCGGAAGGGCAGTTGTTGGTATTGCATATTCTGGCAGCAATGCAACCAATCGATTGTATTGCGCTGTTTGCGATGGCAATGCCGTCTGCACCCAGTGCCATGGCTTTGATAAAGTCACTGGGTACGCGTAGACCGCCAGTTATAATCAAGGTTACTTTTCCACTTACGCCTTGCTTGTTCAGATAATGCCGGGCGCGAGCTAGCGCGGCAATGGTGGGCACACTAATGTGATCGCGAAATAATAAAGGCGCGGCGCCAGTGCCACCACCACGACCATCCAGGATAATGTAATCCGCGCTTGCCTGTAAGGCAAATTCAATATCCTGTTCAATGTGATTGGCGCTGAGTTTAAAGCCAACTGGAATGCCTCCGCTTATTTCGCGTATTCGATCTGCAAAACGTTTAAAATCAGCGGGTGTCTTCAGGTCATGAAAAGTTGGCGGCGATATTGCTGGTTCACCTGCTGTGATGCCACGAACTTCAGCGATTCTGCCAATGTTCTTTTCTGCGGGCAAATGTCCACCGATGCCAGTTTTCGCAGCCTGACCGCCTTTAAAATGAAAAGCCTGTACTTTTTTTAGCAAATCTTCTTTATAACCAAATTTTGCACTGGCCAGCTCATAAAAATAATGGCTGTTTTCCTGTTGTTCTTCCGGTAACATGCCGCCTTCACCAGAGCAGATGCCTGTTCCTGATAATTCAGCTCCTTTAGACAAGGCTATTTTGGCTTCCAGCGATAGCGAGCCAAAACTCATATCAGAAACAAACAGAGGGATTTTTAATGCCAGTGGTTTTTTGCACTCAGGTCCAATGATTAATTCAGTGCTGACATCGACATCTTCCAATAGAGGTTTTTGATGAAGCTGTGCAACCATAATTTGTATCTCATCCCAGAGCGGGAGCTGATTGCGAGGTACGCCCATTGCCGTCATTGGGCCATGGTTTCCCATATTACTTAGACCTTCTTCAGCTAATTGATGTATAAATTCCAGTGTGGGTTCTTCGATGGTTGCACGTGCCTCTGGTAAAATACTTTCATCAGCGGCGATGCCAGGCCCTTCTTTGCCTACCTGGTTATTAGTGAACTGTTTGTGCGTGCCATCGCAAAACGGTGTGTTGCGTGTATGCTTGCAGGCACATAGATAGACGTTACTGTTTTTGTCTTGAATTATTACTTTGGGTTTGAATGATGTACCGGCGTGAGAACCATCACAAAAAGGCTGGCTTTTTGACCTGCCACAGGTGCAAAAATGATACTTCTGACCTTTAGTAAGACTTACTTTTACCGGCTTGTTATCTGCAATGACGGGATTATTCATATTCATGCCTCATTGCTGCCGTGTTGATGGTGTCATTATCTTGCAGACTCCAGTGTAGCGTATTGAATAGATTGCAGGCTTTTAAGCAAACACCACCCAGGTGGTTGCAATATACTTCACACCTTTTTCCAGTGTCACACCCCGATGTTCGTGCGTCCAGAACGGTGGGAACAGGCAGAGTTTACCGGCTTGTGGTTTTACCTTAACCTGTTGGTAGGAAAATTCTGTCTCACCGCCAGGACCCGCGACATCGTTTAAATACCACACGGCGACTAACTGACGTGTGGAAAATTCGTGGCTGCCACCGTCAATATGCCAGTGATAATATTCACCAGGGTTGGTGCGTTGTATTGCGTAACCATTATCTTTGAATGCACCGTTAAAGAAGGCATAAGTTTCGCGGAATTGCCGTATTGCATTGCCTAATGAGCGATATAATTCAGTGTCCAGATCTTTCCAGTTTTCTTTTCCGCTAGTGACCAGATCGGTTGAGCGCTTCATGCTTTGGTCTGTGGTAAAAGTTTGACCGATTCGACCGGGATATTGATTTTCGGTGTCCTCTTCAAAACGACGAATCATTTCCTGGCAGATGTCTAGTGACAGGGCGTTTATTTTTTCAAAGATGAAGGTATTGGGTTTTACTTCGTGAATGGTGTTTTGTTTTTTGTGCATTATTATCAGGGCGTCCCTATTAGTTCAGGATATGGAGAAGGCATCAACAATATCAACACGGGCACGCGGGTGAGACATGGTGAAGATTTGCAACAATAATGCTAATGATATTACAAATAAAATCATGCCTCTGTATTTAACTCAGCACAGCACCATGGTCAGGACGCAGGTTATTGATTTTTCAGGTCGCTGTGAATACATCCATGTACGCTCTACTGTAGCATCCATGCTACAGATGCCTGAAAAATCAATAACCTGCGTCCTGACCTCATAACAATGCTGAGTTAAATGCAGAGGCATGAATAAAATTTGATTTTATTGTTTTTTCTCAAAACCATCGTATTTATTTCCGTTAACCAGAGTTTCAATCTTAATACTGCACTGTTTAACATCCTGCTGATGTAAGACCAGTAACTGCTGAGCGACATATTGCCAGTGATCGGCAGATGCTACAACCGTTTGTTCAATAATGCTTATTTTTTTGTTTTTACACCATTTGTTATATGCATCCATCAGGGCAGGGAAGATGTGTTTACGCATATTAGTCAAATTTGCAAAATAAAAATGAATTGACGCCTTATTATTGTTTTTTATTAAGTTTGGCAGAGTGTATATGGTGTCTGCAAAATGATCACGCACTGCACGTGCCATAATTTCTGCCTGGGTGAATGTGATGTCAGACATCATTTGATGCCAGCCAACAAGTTTTTCTCCTGCTTTAATCTCACCAATTTCATGCAATATGGCCGCGTTTAATTCATTTTCTGTCATCTTGGAAAGAGCTGTTTCCAGGTCGTTATCAAAATCATAACAACGGATCGCTCTCGCCATGGCATTTTCCGGCTTATTCCAGCGCCACTCGTCGGTGCGCTCCCAGATTAAACGTTTAAAAGATTCACGGCGAATATATATGGTTTTATGCTGGCTCATTGCTGGCGGCGAAGTTAAATCGCGTGCATGTTCTTTACCGCTAATATAAATTGTGTAGTCGTTAATGGTTTGCTTTTTTTCCAGATCAGCTAAAAAGAAGTGTGGTTTGTTTTTAACGCCGTAACCCCCGCTATACACCAGGTTTTCAGAAAGGAGCTTCTGATTTATGGTTGAGGAGTCAAACGGGTCATGCCTGGCGGCAGTGATTGGTAATAAATGATAGTCCTGGGTTTCTATTTTTCTCCATAATTCCTCGCGCTGGGTTAGCCAGTTGCCTATATCATCAGTAGACAGTTTTTCACTAAACATATATTGATGCTCCCAGCGATAAAACTCACGCATCTTTAGCAGGTAGATGCAAAGTGTATAGTTGCCTGCATGCCTGGCATCAGAGATATGACAATTTAGTTGTACGTCATTGATTAATCGTGATATATCCATTATGGGAACATAGTTTATAACTGACTCTATCAGTATACTATTCAATGCAAGAGAGTACAGATGCATTTATTGAGGTTATTATGAAAATTCGGATTAAAAACAAGTGGAATGACAAAAATAAAGTACGTACACCAGAGGAAATAGGCAGTGTTTTGAGTTTTAACTTCTGGAAAATCGCCAGTGCCAACGTCATGCACATGGAAAATGAGGGATTTCAAACCGATACCCACTTTCAGCGACTGGATGTCATCGCTGAATTTACCGCGTTTCTTGTACACGTTGTTGACCGCGCCCTTTCAGCAAAAAATTATTCCGTAGAAGATCGGCAGGCATTAATCACGGCATTGGCGCTTAATTTGGCAAAAACTATGCATGATAACCGCCGAGACGTTTCTACTGATAAAAAATCTGATTTTCGTGCTGAATACATAAACTTAATAAACCAACGCATGGCTGAGTACAGTAATTTTATTTTTGAAGATAATAATCAACCTGGGTTTCAGGTGCGCCGTTGTACAGGTGAGCATGTGCGGGATGTGATGGGTGAAAAGGATAATAAATGGATACCTGATCAGGTCATTGATATTGAACTACCGGATGCAATGAAAGCCTTCAAAAAGGTTACGCGTGGGGTGCTTTAGTAAAACAAATTGTAACTACTCAGCGTAATTTTGGAAAAGGACGCAGGTTATTGATTTTTAAGGACGCTGTAAATACGTCCATGTACGCTCTACTGCAACATCCATGTTGCAGATGCCTGAAAAATCAATAACCTACATCCTTACCTGGATAATACGCTGAGTAGTTACAACAAATTTATAAATTATTGGTTATATAGAGCGTTGCATAAGTATTCGCAGTGTGTACTTTTGAAACACGCCGTAAATATATCCCTATAGGCTTGACGGTAGCATCCATGCTACCGACAGTTTAAAAAGTACACACTGCGAATACTTATGCAACGATTAATACCTTATTTCCATGTGAGGATGGAGGGGGCGGATAAGCGTCGTACTTCAAAAAAAGCCGGAATAGGTGAAAACCTGTATTCCGGCTTTTTATTGAGCTGGAAAATAGTTGTTGACATACGAATGAGAATCATTATCATTGTAATTGAGGTTTAATTCAGAATGTTTGTGAGTGAAGATAACATGTGTGAAAAATGTAAAGTGGTGGCGATAAAGCCGAGTGAACACCAGTCTTTTTATGCTAAAAGAAAAAAAATATGGGAGCTTGAAAGTGGTTTTCATTGCAGCGTAGTAGGTACCTGTTTATCACTAGCTGAATTACGTTATTTATGTAAAAAAATGAAAATTTCAATGCAGGCAGAATTTACCGATTACGATTGGCATCATAGTTTTGTCAGGGTGGCTGGCAGCGATTCATTTGCTGCCAGAACATTGAATAGATATCTGGATAAAAAGTATAAAGAAACCATCAAGCAAGCATTAAAGCTAAAGAGTGAAGAGTTGTCAGGTTTTTGGCGAGAAGCACTTGAAATGGATAAGCTGCCTGACACATTCTGGGCAATCTTGACACACCCAGATATAGATGATCGCTTACTTGATCAAATATATGGTGAAGTACATATGCTTTCACATTTATCAGGTGCCTCGTTACGTGTGGATATGGAAAAATTAAAGCGTTTAGAAAAGGAAAAGAAAGATAGAAACACTGAAATTAGTAATGACAATATAAAAACACGAAAAAAACTAACTGACCAATCGGTACAAATTAACCTGTTGAAACAACAGTTAAAGAAATCAGATGAAATAGAAATAGAATTAATTGAAGCTAAAAAGTCAATTGTAGAACTAAAAAATAATGCACTTTTAAGCCAGTTAAAAAGAAAATTGTTTGACTCTGAAAATAAACTTGATGTAAAAATAAAACGTGTACACCATCTTGAAGAAAGCCTTGAAGACTGGAAAAAGTCTGCATTAAATTGTGGTGATAAATTATGTATCGCAGAAGCTCAGCTACAGGAATTACATAAAGAAAATATAGCAATGGAAAGCACCCTTGAAAAATATTTAAACCAGGGTTTTTCATCTTGTGATAAACAGGATGCTTGTGTAACAACCGGTAATTTGGAAGGCAGTTGTGTACTTTATGTAGGTGGACGTGACAGGCAATGTGTACATTTTCGCGCGCTGGTTGAAGAAAATAAAGGTACGTTTATCCACCATGATGGTGGTCTGAATGATGGTGACCAGCATCTTGGATCGTTGTTACCAAAAGCTGATATGATTTTTTGCCCAATAGACTGCATCAGTCACAATGCGGTTAATCGTGTCAGACAATTTTGCAGCCGAACCGGTAAGCCTCTAGTCATTATGAGACGTGCCAGTCTTGCTGCCTTTGCTAGAGGATTAAATGAAGTTATTGCATAGTGAGACCTTTGCACGATGCATTTTAATTCGTGAATGTATCGTGCAAGGATTTCGTAATAATATAAAACATAAAGGAACATAAGAGTATGAGTTGTAATACCAATAAAAACACTACAAATAGTGCTTGTTCAGGTTGTAGTAACAATTGTAAAAATAAAAAATCAGAAAAAAATATAAAATTAGTGCCCATGCAAACACAAAAGAAAATACCATATTAAACTGGAGGTAGTCATGAAATTACTCTCTCACTCAGAAAAGAACACCATCGTTTAAGTATTTTCTTTGCAAAACTAATCTAATAAAATAGTTTCGATTTCAGGAAGACTCCAGGCATAAGGATTTGCCACTTTTTAATTTAAGCCAGATTTAAAAATAATTTGCAATATACGAGTTTAAGAATTTATAACTATGTTTTTCTGCCGCATATTTAATTTCAACACTAACGTTTTAAATTATGATATTACATAACAGGTCGTGCAAACAAGCTGTCGTACAAATAGAAATTGAAGTTAAAAAACTTGAATTGCTGTTTAGTAACGGTGAATTATGTGTGGCTGATGTTCGCCCACTAAATAGTCAATCAAAATCAAGCTTATGGAATTTATGCCTGTCAGCATGTGTCAAAAGATTACGTTGTAAAGTTATGCATGTAGAACCACCAGGATTGAACTCTTATACTACTAAATTGGATGAAAAGGATGCTGCTTATCCAAAACTGTCTACCGCAAGGATGTTGTAGTCAAGCTTACACGGAAGTGTTGATAGCATGTCTTGAATAAGCAGTATTCTCTTCATCCGTTTCATTATTAACCCGGCAGCAATGTTGTAATCGGTCAAAAAGATAGCTTTTAGACATGCCCATAACTATTTTCCGCCAGAATTAGCGTCAGTAGTGTGGTGGAGGTTTTTCCTCGCTTTCATGTGCAACTGGTGATGATTGTGATGCTTTAATTTTTTTTTCTAAAATAGATACCTGTAATTTCAGGGTATCTATTTCATTATGCTGTTTAATAATGCTCTGGTTTAGTACGTCAATAGTATCGTCAAGGTGTGTTAAACGTATTTCCAGTTCGGTGATTCTATTTTCCATTGTTATCTCGGGTAATCAGCCTTCTCATTTAGTATATTCGTAACTTCTCAATAAGTCGGGGCAGTCCATCATTTTGAGACACGCCGTAAATACGTCCCTATAGGCTTGACGGTAGCATCCATGCTGCCGACAGTCTCAAAACGATGGACTGCCCCGACTTATTGAGAAGTTACGTATATTCATCAAAAGCATATTGAGAAATTACGGTTGATTTATTATACAGGTTGATTTTGTTGCACCAGCAACGGCGACAGGCATAGCAAAAAAATTAACGCCGGGGATGCTGGTTAATAAAAAAACAGCAGTACCTAACCCCAGGGAGCGCATTCGATTTTTCTGGCTATATATTTTTACCTCTTCAAAAAAATGTCCACGATTGGCTAATGGGTAGTCGTTGTATTGTAATGCAAAGAACCAGACAGCAAATAAAATCCAGAGAAAGGGTGCGATAATATTAACCACTGGTATCACTGTGATGATAAGCAAAGGGATAAACCATTTGATGGCATACAGGATTTTTCGAACTTCTGATTTTACTGTTCGCCGCATTAGTTTAATAAAATCATCCGTGTTTACGTCTTCTGGTTTTTTTCCAGTAAGCACGGCTTCGATTTTTGCAGACAGTAAACTGTTAAAAGGTGCTGCAATAAGGTTTGCAATAACGGTAAAAACATAGAACACGATCAAGAACATGGCGATTGCAAACAAAGGCCAAATTAACCATTCCAGCCAGCTTAACCAGCCAGGTAATAGTTTTTCTAGCCAGATGTCCAGTTGATCCGTCAATAATTTTATTGCCAGCAGGAACAGTCCAAAATTAATGATAAAGGGAATGAATACAAAACGTTTGATACCAGGTTTGAATAATAAACCGAAACCGCTGAAGCAATCTGTAAAACCTTTGATAAATGAAAACATAATTTTAATAGCAGTGAATAGTGAATAGTGAATTTTAAAACTATGAGAAAATTAAATCACCTGTTTCTTTTAGCTCAAAGATAGAAATAAAGAATTCTTAATATGGCGGGCTTATTGCTTCTCCTTAGGGCATCTCTATTTATTCTGGAGGTGAAGATTGAGATTCAAAATAGGTCAGCTTAAGGCGCCCGATATTATCAATATGGGCACGTGAGTGGGCTATGGCGAAGATTTGCAACGAAAATATGGCATAGTTTGGACTCAAGATTCATCTTCACGAAAAGTGACACACGGATGTGTCGTTTACGCACCTAAGGATGGAATTAATAGAGGTGCCCTGTAGAGGTGCCCTTTAGTAAAAATGTTACTTCAGCAGTCTGCCTGCAATCAGTGAGAAAACAAAATCGTATAATGAGCTGGCATGGCTGTGTTGCCTTGTTAGTCAATTGTGTACATGGGTTTGCTTTCAGCCAGACGCAACCAGCCTTTAGCAATTCTGTAGATAAGCCAGACAGCGTTAGCGAAAAGGATAGGGTAACCTATAAAGATAAAGATGGTGACAATACCAGTGATTGACCACAGTATACTAAACCAAAATGTTCTGATCTGCCAACGAAAGTGTGACTCTAGCCAGGTGCCAGACACATCCTCTTTTTTTACATAATTAATAATAACGGCAATTAAAAAGGTAAAGCCAAGCAGGAATGATGCAGCCTGGAGCGCGTAGACTATGGTTGTAATTATTTTCAACTGTTTTTTGCTCCTGTCCTTTATCGTGAGCTGGTCATTCATCTTGGCTTCCCGGTTTTTAGGCGTTATCCACCGCCGCCAGAAGAACCACAGCCACCGCATGAGCCACCGCTGCTGGAATTAGCAAAGACATTTTTGAATACAAAACTGGCATTAGCACCTTCTGTCTGGTAATCAATTTCTACGCCTTCAAGAAACCCTAAAGCAACAGCGTCAACATGTACTTTAAGACCGTTTTTTTCCAGTATGGTATCAAAGGGAGTAGTCTGGTCAACAAAGGTCATACCATAAGACATGCCGCTACAGCCACCGCCTGAAACAAAAATTCGTATACCATTAACGCCGTCTTCACTATCGGTAAGGGCAATGAGTTGTTTGACTGCTTCGTCTGAGACTTCAATTTGGTCGGTTAACTGGGTGTTAAACTGGACTTGAGACATGAGTGTTCTCCTGCATGGTGTTATTGAGTATTGATTTTAGCATTATTATACTTTTATTTCATTTTGTTATTTCCATATAAAACAGATAGATATACTGGCAAGGTGGAAGCAATGGGTGGCAGCTCTTAAATGCTCTGTGCCCTTTCTATCATTTCATTTGCATGTGCCAGTGATTGTTCGGTCACTTCAAGCCCGCTTAACATGCGGGCAATTTCCTGGCGACGTTGTTTTTCATCAAGGGCAACAACCTGACTGGTTGTTTGTTTGTTGACGGTTTGTTTTTCTACACGCAAGTGATGGTGCGCCTGTGATGCAACCTGAGGCAGATGGGTAATGCAAATGACCTGGTTAGCCGAACCTTTTTTAAGTTGAGCTAAAGCACGTAAGTGCTGACCAACAATTTCTGCAATAGCACCACCCACACCGCTATCAACTTCATCAAAAATAAGTGAGGGAATTTTACTGCTGCTGGAAATAATCATTTGAATCGCCAGACTAATGCGCGCCAGCTCGCCACCTGAGGCGACACGTGCAATGGGTTTGCATATCTGACCTGCATTTGCGGTAACGGTAAATTCTATTTGATCCAGACCATAAGCCGAGCGTTTTGCGTTTGCACGGGTAATGGTGACGTCAAATCTGCCACCGGACATGCCCAGGGTTTGCATTGACCGGGTAATCGCTTTATTGAGTTTGTTCGCGGCGACTTTGCGACTGCTGGAAAGTTTTTCGCAGGCGTTTAAATATTTTTCTTCCAGTTGTTTTTGTTCAATGGTTAATTCACCGATACGTTCATCGGTATGATCGATATCAGTCAGTTCTTTTTGAAGTTTTTTATGTAATGCCTGCAACGCTTCGGGTTCGATACGATGTTTTTGGGCAAGATCAATAATGCTCTGTATGCGCTGTTCTATTCTCATCATCTGCGCAGGATCAAGCTCAATGTTGTCACCATAAGCGTGCAACAATGAAACACTTTCATCTATTTGCACCAGTGCCTCTGTTAGCATTTCCGAAACCGGCGACAGGTTTGCATCAATATCATTAATGTCTGAAAGGGAAGCGATAATGTGTGACAGCGCTGATTGCACATTGCTGTTTTCATCTTCACTTAATATGTGTATCGCATGCGCGGCTGTGCTTTGCAGTTTTTCTGCATTGGCCATGCGTCGGTGTTGTTTGTTAAGTAACAGGTATTCATTTTCTTCAATCGCCAGTGTTTCAAGTTCCTGAGTTTGAAAACGCAACAAATCAAGACGGTCATTTTGTTCATTATTACTTTGTTGCAGGTGCTGCAATTGCTCCTCGACCTGTTTTAATTCAACGTACAGTTTGCTTACTGCTTCCAGTAAAGATGAATGTTTAGCACTGTCATCCAGCAATTGTCTTTGCACTGAGCTTTTCATTATTGACTGATGTTCATGCTGACCGTGAATATCAATTAACATTTCCGCCAGTTCACGGATCATCTGTAAATTAACCGGTGTGCTGTTAATATAGGCACGGGAACGGCCGTCTTTTGCAATGCGGCGACGCAAGATGCATTCTGCATCTGCATTTAATTCCTGTGCCACTAACCATGTGGAAACATCATCGAGATTCTGAATCTCAAATTCGGCGACAATTTCGGCGAACTCACAACCTTGCTTAATGCTGTCGTTGTCGGCACGGTCGCCCAACACCAGATTCAGTGCACCGAGTAAAATTGATTTACCTGCACCGGTTTCGCCAGTGAGTGCAGTCATGCCAGCATTAAAATTCAGTTCAAGCTCGTCAATGATGGCAAAGTTTTTGATGTATAAATGGTTTAACATTTTTTAAAAGTTTTATGTTGCAAGTTACAGGTTTGAAATTGAATTATAAAAAAAATCTGTGACGGCTTTAAAAATGCTGTTATAGATCTTTTACAGTTTGAAACGACACATTAACTATGCCCACCCCAATGTAATTTAGCACGTAAAATTTCAAAGTAGTTATGTTGCCTGGGGTGAAGCAGGGTTATTTTATCTGTTTTGCGTTTTACTTTAATGCAATCACCCACGTGTACGTCGGTCGATAAGTGACCATCGCAGGTTGCCTGTGCGACGCCTTCTTTGGTATTGCAAATTAATATTTCTATTTGTGAATCAGCATGTACCACGATAGGGCGATTGCTTAAGGTGTGTGGGGCAATGGGCACAAGCGCAATGGCATCGAGTGTTGCATGTATTATTGGACCGCCTGCAGACAACGCATAAGCGGTTGAGCCGGTGGGTGTGGATACGATAATGCCATCTGCGCGTTGATAATTGACGAATTCTTTATTGATGCGCGTTTCAAACTCAATCATTCTGGCAACATCACGTATATGAACCACGACATCATTAAAAGCATCGCCTTGAAAAATGGTTTCTCCTTTTCTTGATACCTGCATTTCCAGTAGTAAGCGTTGTTCTTCGCGGTAACAGCCATTGAGTATATCTTCCAGTGAGGCTTCCAGCTCATCGGGCGAGATGTCTGCCAGAAAACCTAAACGACCGACATTGATACCTAATAAAGGAACATTGGCATGAGCCAGTGAGCGTACTGCGTTTAACATGGTGCCGTCGCCACCGACAACGATAGCAAGATCGCATTGATCTGCGATAATCTTGCGGCTGACTTTTTCGAAGTGATGGTTGTTTATCGCATCGGGGATTTGTTCATCAAGCATGACTTTGCAGTTTTTCTGTTTCAGAAAAGTAAAAACGGATTGCAAAGTCTGACTGATGAGTTCAGTCTGTGGTTTGGTGATGATACCAATCGTATTAAATTTCATTTTGCCTTCCTTTAAGGACTAACATCACTTTTTATTTTATAAAGAAAATCAAGTGCCGCCTTTGGACTTAAATCATCAACATTCAAACCCTGCAATTTTTCCACTATCGGGTGAGGGCTGTAGTCAAACATGTCAAACTGACCGGGTTGCTGGTGGTTGGTGCTGATGATACTCTGTTTTTCCAGTTCAATCAGTTTAGCTTTTGCCAGTTTAATCACGTCCGGCGGAACACCTGCTAATTGTGCAACCTGCAAGCCGTAACTCTGGCTGGCAGGGCCGGGTTTAACACTATGTAAAAATACAATTTTTTCACCGTGTTCAACCGCGTTAATGTGGATGTTATTGATGCCACTTATTTCATCCGGCAGGGCGGTGATTTCAAAATAGTGGGTGGCAAACAAGGTATAAGATTTATTCACCGTGCTTAAATGACAAGCGCAGGCCCATGCCAGGGATAAGCCATCAAAAGTGCTGGTGCCGCGACCAATTTCGTCCATCAATACCAGCGAGTTTTCTGTAGCATTGTTGAGAATATTTGCCGCTTCTGTCATTTCGACCATAAAGGTTGAGCGACCGCTGGCTAAATCGTCCTGTGCACCAATGCGGGTATAGATGCGATCAATAGGACCGATGGTTGCGCTCTGTGCCGGTACATAACTGCCGATATGAGTGAGCAGAACAATCAGTGCGGCTTGCCGCATATAAGTAGATTTACCGCCCATGTTAGGACCGGTAATAATGCTCATACGCTCGTTGTCGTTTAATAAAATGTCATTGGCGACAAAGTGCTCATCAACAACCCGCTCGACAACCGGGTGACGACCTTGTTTGATGTCAATGCCCGGTTTATCTGTTAGTGCAGGGCAGCAATAATCCAGGGTTTGCGCACGTTCGCTTAAACAACAAATACTGTCAAGTTCAGCGATGGCAGCGGCACAGGTTTTTAGCGGCTGTAAAAAAGTTTGCAGTTGTTGCAATAAATCCTCATAAATGGATTTTTCTAATGCCAGTGCGCGTTCTTTGGCGCTTAGTACTTTGTCTTCATATTGTTTTAATTCATCAGTAATGAAACGTTCTGTAGTTTTCAGGGTTTGCTTGCGGGTGTAATGTGCTGGCACATTGTCCGATTGCAGGCGGCTGATTTCAATATAAAAACCGTGTACCCGGTTGTAATTAACTTTAAGGGTTTTAATGCCGGTTAGTTCACGTTCGCGAAGCTCTAGTTGTTCGAGGAAAGCATTGGCGTTTTTGCTTAACGCGCGCAGTTCATCTAACTCCCGGTTATAAGCTGTAGCGATAAAACCACCGTCACGTATTAACACTGGCGGGTTTTCACAAATGGCTGCGCTGAGTAGTTTAACAATCTGCGGGTGGGTGTTTATGTTTGATGCCAGTTGTTGAATAAACGATGTTTGATTTGGCTGTAAAAGTTTTTGCAGTTCTGGTAATACTGCCAGAGAATTTTTTAGTGTTTCCAGATCACGTGGTCTGGCAGAAAGCAAAGCCAGGCGGCTCATAATGCGCTCGATATCACCAATCGACTTCAGGCAAAATTGAATATCCATGGTGAGCTGGGTATTGAGCAATTCAGCAATCGCCTGATGGCGTTGGCTGAGTAATTCACGGTTACGCAAGGGTGAATGCAGCCAGCGGCGCAAGCAGCGACTACCCATACTGGTGGTGGTGCGATCAATAACCGATGCCAGGGTGTTTTCAGTGCCACCTGAGAGGTTGATTTCGATTTCAAGATTTCGTCGACTGGCTGCATCCAGCACAATAACGTCATCGCTGTTTTCAACATGCAAGCCAGAAATATGCGGTAGCGCAGCGCGTTGTGTGTGCTGGGTATATTGCAACAGGCAACCGGCAGCCATTACTGCAGTATTCAAATTTTCACAGCCAAAACCGGATAAATCATTAGTGCCAAATTGCGCGTTAAGCAAACGGTTTGCACTGTCAAAGTCAAACCACCATGGCGGTTGCTGGCGCAAACATATACTGTTGTTTAAGGTGCTATTTAATTCCTCATACAGGGGGTCGTTTTCTGCTAATAAAATTTCAACCGCCTGTAGTCGTTCAAGCTCAGCATAAAGTTGCGCCTTGTGTTTTATCTGACAAACATTAAAACGCCCGGAAGTGATGTTTAAGGTTGCCAGACCATAACAGTCATTATGTTGATGAATGCATGCCAGTAAATTGTCTTTACGCTCATCAAGTAAGGCTTCTTCCGTGACCGTACCTGGCGTGACAATGCGTTTAACTTCACGACTGACCGGGCCTTTACCTTCACCGGGTTTGCTGGTTTGTTCACATATAGCTACCGATTCACCACGTTTAATCAGCCGAGCTAAATAATTATCGGCGGCATGGTAGGGAATGCCAGCCATCGGAATAGGGCTGCCGTTAGCCTTGCCACGTGCGGTGAGAGTAATATCGAGTATTTTTGAGGCCTTTTTTGCATCATCAAAAAACAACTCGTAAAAATCACCCATGCGATAAAATAACAAGGTATTGGGGTGTTCTGCCTTGATGCGCAGGTATTGCTGCATCATAGGAGTGTGCGCTGTTTCAGCTTTGGTTTTGCTGTTTGCTGTGGCTGTACTCATGGGGTTTAAGTCTACAAGATTTACTGGTGTGATGGTGTATGGATCTATATTGTGCAGCAACTATTTTTTAGTCAATTCTACACTTACTTATTGTGCAGCATGGTGAAATATAGCTTCTCAATAAGTCGGGGCTGTCACCAATGCCTAATCTGTATTGTCATTTCCATCCTCTCCATCCTCTCCATCCTCTCCATCCTCTCCATCCTTTGGTTCGTAATCGCCACATCCATGTGCCACTACTGGTTCATTAACGGTACATCCCTGTACCACTACTCGACCATAGGGAGAAATCTTATTGTATGGGGATTAAGATCTCTCACATTCGTTCGAGATAACAGTAAAAGAGCTATATTCTTCTTAACTTACTGGCATTGGGGCAGCCCCTGCTTATTGAGAAGCTACCGGTAAAACAGCGTAAGCTGTTGATTTTTAAAAATATTGACAATAAATGTTATGTGACATATTCTATGTAACATAACACAATAAAAGGTAGGCAAAAATAATGGCTAAAGGTACAAGTGGGCGCATAGTCATTGAGGTTGACCCAGCCTTAAAAGAGGAGCTATATTCTGCTTTAGAAAAAGAAGAGCTCACGATGAAGCAGTGGTTTATGAGCAATGCAGACGGGTTTTTAAAGGACAAAACTCAGCTGAGCTTGCTGCCAGATAATAATAGCAATACACGGAAGGTAAGATAAATGAAATTTAAAAGCGATACCGTTGCATTCGGTCGGCACGAAACATTTGCACTTCGCTATAGCTGGCTATCTAAAGGTTTCCATGCCTTAAAACAAAAACCGGGTGTATTTGAAGATGACGATTCTGTGGTTGTGCTTGGAGTCGGTCGTAACATGGTGTCGTCAATACGCTACTGGTTAAGAGCATGCCAGTTAATAAGCTCTCAAAAACCAGAGGTTGCAGAACCAATTGGTAATTTAGTCTTTGATGCAAAAACTGGCTTAGACCCTTATTTAGAAGATGAAGCGACTATTTGGTTAGTACACTGGTTATTAGTCACTAACTCAGCAATGGCAACATCGTGGTTTTGGTTTTTTAATAAATTTCACAAACCAGAATTTACCGCTGAAGAATTACAAACAGCACTTATCGACTTTATTAAAGAGCGTGTCGTAGAAAAACGTCGGCCCTCAGCGAATACCATTAAAAATGATGCCTTATTACTGCCACGTATGTATACGCAGTCAAAAGCTAACGCCCGTATAGCGTTGGAAGAAGCGTTAGACTCACCACTATCTTTACTTGGTCTGGTCACACAGTTTTCGAGTGCTCGAACATACCAGTCAAAACCAGAAGCAAGATCAGGCTTGCCAGTCGGAATATTTTCTTTTGCGGTATCTCAATTAATGCAGCAGAGAAATATTATGACCATAGCCATTGAAGAACTCATGTATAGCCGAAACGACTATGCAGCACCAGGTTCCGTTTTCAGGTTAACGGAAACAGACTTAATTACCAAACTAGAATTAATGGTGAATTATATCCCCGGACATTTTGATATACGAGAAACAGCGGGCATACATCAATTGTATCGAACCAATGAAATAGAACCGCTATCTTATATTAAAAAATATTATATGGACTTAGAGAAAGGTATAGCCGCATGAACATAAATAATCTCGTTACAGTCAATACACACTACACTCGTTCAATTAACCTCGAACGGGATGCTGGTTCAGTTGATGTTATTAATGCATACATCCCTACGTCCAGGGCACTTAGAACCTTTGCACGTGTGTCTGATGCGTTTAATACTGGCCTATCACCTAGAGCCTGGTCTTTAATCGGCCCATACGGTTCAGGTAAATCCTCTTTTTCAGTATTTTTATCGCAACTATTATCTAACCCTTCTGAAGAAGGCTCGCAAGCAGCACAGCAAGTACTAAAAAAGGCAGATGAATTATTAGCGAAAAAATTCTGCAACCAAACCAATAAAAATCAGGGCTATTTAAAAGTTCTCATTACTGGTTCACCTGAATCATTGTCAAAGAGATTGGTTAAAGGTTTAGCCGATGCAGCAGAGGCATATTGGGAAAACATACCAAGTAGAAAACCAAAAATCATTAAAGAAATAAAGCAAGCTGCAACAAGTAATGTTTCATCAAATGAACTGATACAACTGTTTATAAAACTTCAACTGCTTCTAGAAAAAACACACTGCAAAGGCATACTATTAGTAATAGATGAACTTGGCAAATTTTTAGAATACGAAGCACGCCATTACGGTGCTAACGATATATATTTATTACAGGCACTTGCTGAACATGCCTGTAAAGGCAGTAAGGTTAATCTTTTCTTATTTGTACTACTGCATCAATCATTTGAGCAATACGCAAAAGGTCTAGGTGAAAATCTAAAAAATGAATGGTCTAAAGTGCAGGGGCGTTTTGAAGAAGTGCCTTTTCTGGAATCTGCCGAACAAATATTACGTGTTGTATCAGCAGCATTTGAATTTAACCTTACTAAACAACAAAAAAATACGCTGACAAATATAACTACAAAAGTAGTCGATGTATTAGTCAAACAACAAGCCATGCCCAGTGCGTTGAAATTTGACGAGGCAGTGGAACTGTATTCAAACTGTTATCCATTGCATCCCGTTAGTGCGCTTATATTGCCATTACTCTGCCAGAAAGTAGCGCAAAACGAGCGCACCATATTTAGCTATCTTGGTAGTCATGAAGAGTTTGGCTTACAGCATATGCTGCATGAGATGGATAACTTTGGAGATTATGTTTACCCACATCATATCTACGATTATTTTATTACTAACCAACCATCAGTATTAGGTGACTATTTAACCCATCGGCGCTGGGCAGAAGTAGTAACCGCTATTGAGCGTCTAGGTGATGCATGCGAAGACGAAGTTAATATTCTCAAAACCATTGGCATCCTAAATATTATCGGTAGCAAAGGTGGTTTTAAAGCATCTAAAGCCATACTGGAAACCTGCTTACCTAAGAAAATAACAGCAAGGAACGCAATCAAAGCACTGCAAGATAAATCCATCATCAATTATCGACGCTTTAACAACGAATACCGCGTATGGCAGGGCAGTGATTTTGATCTAGAAGAGGCATTGCAGGAAGAAATAAATAATATCGGTCAGTTCTCCCTGGCAGCAGAATTGAATACAGCCAAAAACATGCTGCCAGTTGTTGCTCGTAAATACACCATTCAAACAGGTGCATTAAGGTATTTTGTGCCTGTTTTTGTTGATGCAAAAAATTACAAAACGACAGAAAAACAAAGTAAAGATGCACGCATCATCTTCTACCTGGCGGCAGACCAGGATGACGAGAAAATATTTCATACAGATGTAATTAACTATTTCTCAAATCTGGATATAACCGCTTTAAGTCTTAATGGAGCGCAGTTAAGGGAAGCCGTAGCGGAAACCATAGCGTTAAATCGCGTCAGAATAAATAGCCAGGAGCTCAATAGCGACCCAGTCGCTAAGCGTGAATTTGAAGATCGGTTAACGGCTGCAGAACAAGCAGAAGGTAAACTATTAAAAAGTTTGATCGATTCACCCGCTGATAGCATTTGGTATCACAGCGGAAAAAAATTAGAAATAACCAGTAAGCGAACCATGCAAGAAATGCTTTCAAGCGTTCTTGGTAAAGTCTATAACAAAATGCCGAAAGTCTTTAATGAACTGATCAACCGAGATAAACCTTCTGCACAAGCCAATGCTGCGCGTAACAAGCTGTTATATGCAATGCAAAACCATGCAACAAAAGCAGATTTAGGTATAGAAAAATTCCCCGCTGAAAAATCAATGTACCGATCTGTATTACGCGAAACAGGTTTGCATCAGTTAATAATTGATAAAATAACGGATGGCGACGAAACATGGAATCTTTGTGCGCCACCAACAGATGGTAGAAAAGATAAAAAATCAAATCTTCGTCATGTCTGGCAATGTATTGACGAGTTTCTTGATAGCACTGAAAAACAAGCTAAATCTTTTACCCAATTAAATGCCGAATTATTAGCGCCGCCCTATGGTGTTAAAGCCGGTTTATTACCCGTTTTTTATATAACAGCCTATTTAGTCTATCAGCACGAACTCGCGGTTTACGAACAAGGAAGGTATAAACCATATTTTACTGAAGAGATGATTGAGCGTTTTGTTAAACGGCCTGATGAGTTTGAGATTCAGCGGTTTCGAATAACTGGATTACGCGCTTCAATATTTAAACAATATTCAAAAGTTTTACATGGGGATAGCAAAAAACGCACTCTGCTGGAATTAGCCAGACCACTTGCAGTATTTATGGGAAAGTTACCTGAATATACACAAAAGACTAGAAGAGGGTTATCTCAAAAAGCTATAAAAGTAAGAGCCGCTTTTGATTTAGCGAAGTCTCCTGAAATATTATTATTTGAACAGTTGCCAGAAAAACTTGGTTTCAATGTTATTAATTCAAGCTTGAGTAACAATAAACTGGAGGAGTTTTCACAAACCTTGACTGAAACACTGAAGGAGTTAAAAGATTCATATCACAATCTTTTAAATAAACAAAAAGAGCTGATTGCACATGCATTTAACATAAATTCTAAGCTGTCGTTAGGAGATATTAGAAAAAGACTGGCAGGAAATTGTTATGGTTTAGAAAACTACACAATTGATATGCAAGGCTTGCGTGCATTTATCATGCGAATAATTAAATCCTCTAGTACAGATGAAGAATGGTTCGAAAATATACTTATGTTCTTAGGTAATAAGCCATCTAAAAAATGGTTAGATAGCGATCAAGATACAGCTGAATATCGTTTAGCAGATTTTTCGCAACGTATAATTGATCTAGAAAAACTTAGGCTACATGAAAAAGATTGTGCGATAAAGAAAAATGGTGACTTTGATGTATATTTGCTGCGTAGCATTAAAAAGGGTGGAGCAATTCAAGATGAAATTGCTATCGCAGACCAAGAAAGTATTAAGCTGAGAAATAAGGCTAATAAAGACATATCAGACGTACTTAAAGAACTTCCAGATAAAGAAATCATGCTGGCTGTATTAGCAGAATCTGTTAATAAGTTTTTAACTGAATACAGGGGAGAACAAGTTACTCAAAAAAATAAACCTGAAAAACTACAATCAAAATCATTAGTTAGTAGGTAACAAGATATGAGCCAGAATTATAAAAAGTATATAAACGATAATCAATATCGACATGTTTTAGGAATATCTGGTGGTAAAGATAGTGCAGCCTTAGCTATTTATATCAAAGAACAACATCCTGACGTTCATGAAAAGGTTGAATACTTCTTTACTGATACGGGCGCTGAATTAGATGAGGTATATGAATTTCTAGCAAAGCTTGAAGCATATTTAGGTAAAGAGATTATAAGACTCAGTAGTGGAAAACCATTTGAGCATTGGCTAAAGGTTCATAATGAATACTTGCCATCACCACAGCAAAGATGGTGTACTCGAATGATGAAAATTAAACCCTTTGAGGAATTTGTAGGGGATGACTTTGTTATTACTTATGTCGGCATACGTGCAGATGAAAATCGAGAAGGTTACATTAGTCAAAAACCAACAATAAAAGCAGTTTTCCCTTTTGTAGAAGATGGTCTAGTACGTGATGATATATTCCAGATGCTTGAAGATACAGTTGGCATTCCAAAATACTATAAATGGCGATCACGATCTGGTTGTTATTTCTGCTTTTTCCAACAGCAAAAAGAATGGTTAGGTCTTAAACGAAACCATCCTGAATTATTTGAGAAAGCAAAAGAATTTGAGAATAAAATACGAACGAAATTCGACTGGAAAGAGGGTGAGGTGGAATTTGGTGGTCATGGGTATACCTGGAGCTCTCAAGGGTCTTTAGATGAGCTTGTTAAAAGAGCAGAGTTGAGAGAGAAAACAGACATTAATAAAACAAGTAAAAAAACTGAAAGATGGCAGGATGTGTTAAGGCATCAAGAAGATGATGAAGACCCTGAAGATCAAGCTTGTTTGATTTGTAGTTTATAATGGCTTAATTCACTAATATAATGATAAAAAATATTTTAGAAAACTGTAGCGAAGCGGAACTTGGAAATATATTAGGTTCGAAAACTCTAAGATTTGCAAGAGAAATAACTGAAAATAACTTAGACATTCGAAATTTAAGTATTGCAGTTTTATTAACAGTGGGTATCGACTTAATCAAAAATAGTGAATACAGAAATTTGATCATTTCGCGAATGACAATTCAGCAACTCAATGAGGTGTTTTATGAATTTGACAAAGATGTGGATTTATCAAATATAGAACAACTGCAAAAATATGAAAGTCTAAAAGTATTAGCAAAAAACTATACGAAAAAATTCTCTCAGATAATGGGTATGGGTGAGCAGTGGGATGCCGCTGCTTTAGCGAGTGTATCAATTTCTGATGTAAAGCCAATTGTTCCCGATTACCCACTGTATGATTATCAGGTTAAAGTTTCGAACAAGACTATAGATTTAATTAATAGTGATAAAACAAATCGAGCTTTAATTCATTTGCCTACAGGTGCAGGAAAAACACGTACAGCACTTAATGTGGTCTGCGAGCATTTAAGGCGTAATAAAGACGGTTTAGTTATTTGGCTGGCTGACTCAGAAGAATTGTGTACACAGGCATCCGAAGAGTTTGATATTGCTTGGGGTAAGCTTGGAAATAGAAATATAAATAATTATTCTTTTTTTTCTGACTCAAAAAAATCGTTGAGTGGAATAAAAAATGGTTTTTTAGTTGCAGGATTACAAAGAATTCATAGCCTAAAAAAAACAGATAGAAAATTTTTATTTGAAAAAATACAAAACAATGTTACCTTAATAATATTTGACGAGGCTCATAAAGCACTAGCTCCCACGTACAGAACTACACTGGATGAATTATCTAGTGGCACTGAAAAAAATGCATTTGTTTTGGGTTTAACTGCAACACCAGGTAGGACCTTTAATGATGATGGCACTGAGAATTATGAATTATCTGAACTATTTTCTCGTACCAAAGTAACTATGAAAGTAAAAGGGTATCAATCACCTGTTAGGTATTTAATTGAAAATAAATATTTAGCTAACCCCAGTTTTTATCCAATTAATTATGAAGGTCAGGTTTCTTTAGGAGAGAGTGTTTCTGGTCTAGATGAAGCTAGCTTGTTAAAGACACTAGGGAAGAACGAAGATAGAAACTCAAGTATCATTAAACAAGCAATTAAGGAATATAATAATGGTAGTACGATAATAATATTTGCATGTAGTGTGGATAATTCAAGAGAATTAGCTGCTGCTTTATGCTGTTTAGGATGTCCTGCAAGTTCGCTGGATAGTCGATATGATACGACAGAATCGCGCAGATCAAAAATATCAGACTTTAAAAATGGAAAGTTAAAAATCATTGTTAATTATGGCGTTCTAACAGCAGGATTTGACGCTCCAATTACTAATGTTGCAATTGTTGGGAGGCCTACAACATCACTTGTTTTGTATTCTCAAATGGTAGGGAGAGCTATGAGAGGAAAAGAGAGTGGGGGCAATTATAGTTGTAATATATATACAGTTGTAGATAATATTCCAGAGTTTATGAATTTAAGTAATGCATTCGAATATTGGAACCAATCTTGGAATGAAGTTTAATTGAATAATATGGATAAAAAATGACAAATTCACGCCCATTTATAAGTGGTCAGGTAGTAATAGAATCATTACGTGATAATGGCTATAAAAATGCAGCATATGCAATAGCGGAGTTGATCGATAATAGCATTCAAGCAGGTGCAGAAATAGTAAGACTCATATGTTATGAGACTGTATCAAAGGCTAATAAACAACGAGCATTAAAATTAATAGATAAAATAGGCATTCTAGATAACGGCTCAGGAATGAGTCCTGATCAGCTTTATAAAGCGTTGGAGTTTGGTGCAGGAGAAAATCATACAGATAAAGAAGGTATGGGTAAATTTGGCATGGGATTACCAAATTCATCAATATCACAATGTACAAAAGTAGAAGTGTGGTCGTGGATAAACGTAGACGAAATCTTCTATACGTACCTAGATATTAATGAAATGATGAATGGTAACCTTGAAAGCATTCCAAAACCAAAAACAAACGAAATTCCCTCTGCTATTTTGGAAACGCTAGGAGATAAGCTTTCTAAAAGTGGAACTTTTATATTATGGAGTAATTTAGATCGCTTACAGTGGAAAACAAGCGCGTCAATATACAAGCACTCTGAAGCGTTAATAGGGCGCATGTATAGATATTACCTAGACAGCGGCGATGCCACTATATGGTTCGACCGATTTTTAGAAATTGATAATGTTTATAAACTAGAAGATAATCCTAAAAAGTTTAAAGCAAACGACCCGATGTATCTTTTAACGAATACATCACTTTCAAAGCTTCCACATCCTTATGAAAACGAGCCATTTTTCAATCTAGAAAAAGAAGAAACCATTAAAATTGAATTTAATAATGGGATGCATGAAGTGAAGATAAAAGGCTCTGTAGTTAACCCATTAATTTTTAAAAGAATAAGGGAGGAAGCGAAGCAAAGACCAGGAGGAACTGTCTGGGGAAAACACGCTGCGACTAATTTTGGACTGTCAATTGTTAGATCTAATAGAGAGTTAGAGCTCAAGGATGCTGGATTTTTTATTACTGAACTTAGGGATAAAGGTAGGTTTATTTCAATTGAAGTGTCATTTCCTCCAGCATTAGATATAGTCTTCGGTGTGCTAAATAATAAACAGTCAGCTGTGAATTTTTATAATTTACAAAAAGATGAAGAAGCAGAAAGAGAAGGCTTGTCAGTAGGAGAATATGAGGATGATTTGAAATTTAATAATGATCCTAAAATACATCTTTTTAAGATAATAAATAAGGTTGGTTTTGTAATTGATTCATTGAGAAAACCATTGAATCTTCTCGACTTCTCAAATTTTTCCAAAGAAAAGCAGGGAGGCGATGGTGGTAGTTCTGTTGAAAATGCAGCTACTGAAGCAGACTCTGCTAGAGCAGATAAGAACCCTATATCTTCAGACGACACGGTACCAACATTAGATGATATAAAATCTGTACTTGAGCATGGCCATGGTGATAAACAAAGAGAGTCTATGCCTACACCAGAAGAAATCTTGCAAAGTGGTTTAAGATATAAAATTGAAGAACTTGCTTTTGATTCCTCAGCTTTTTTTGATGTGACAAGTCAGAATGGTTTTACATTAGTTCAGATCAATAAGAATCACCCTTTTTATGGGAAAATAATTCATGAGGTTGGTGAAGAGCAACAAGGAATGTTGGAGCTTGCTATAGCAGCGTGGTCTCGCATGGAAGCTGAAAGTTCGTCAAACGCAAGGGCTCAATACCAAAATGCTAGACGGCGATGGGGTGAGGTTTTAACTGATTTTTTAGGTGTGGGTGATTGCTAGTACGTTTTTTTTATAATCTGTGAATGCGATCCTGGTATAGAGATGGTGTATTTCCCATTAGATAAGTGCTCTATCCAAGAATAAAGTATTTGTACATTTTTTGTTAATTCAAATGGTCTGGGTGATGGTACAGAAGTCGTATTATTAGAGAACCATTTCCTTACAGCGCCAAATTGTAACCCATCCCTTGCTTCACCACTCCTTGTGTTACGTTTTGATTTATCTATTTCTTCTAAAAAAGCGTTAATGAATGGTAAGCTAAAGAAGTTTCTGGATAAGATTTCAAAAAATTCTCTTTTATTACATTCCAGTGTATTAATTTCATAAAGTGATAGATCGTGACAGAGACAGTTTTCTTGTTCTTCAGATTCAATATCTAACTTTCCAGAATACAATTCCCAAAACAGAGTAGGGTTGTCTATCATTGGTAACTTTGTAATGAGAAAGTCTGATGTTGCGTTAGTAGATGCTGGAAGTTTAAGTTTTTTATTTTTTATATCTGGAGAAATATCAGGAATTTGAGCTTCAATAGCATCGTAAATATCATCTGTTACTAAAATACTTTCATGAATTATTTTATGAAGATATAAACGATCATCTCTATCAATGGATTGAACATAAGTGCATACCTCATAGTTAAAATGATTTGTGTTGTCACTTATTGCACGCTCTGAGATATTGGCTGACCCTAATAAGGCATCATTAAAATTGTTTGTGAAGAGTTTGAGATGTATACGATTATTCATGTACAAGGCAATGTTATTCTCTTTACATATTTTATAAACTTCTATATCTGACGACCCTAGAGCTAGGTCCATAGGTTCCCATCGTACAATAATTTGTTCGCAATTAAAGCCTGTGGATTCCAATAACTTGTTCAATGTTGTTGCTTTAATATAGGGTGAAAAAATAGTTACATTTTTTTTATTAGATAAAAATCTTATGAGCTCTTCTTTTAGATTTTCACCGTTTCTGTATAACATATGCTTCTCTAGTATTCTCGGACTGCTTTAGTAGTAAAAATATAAAATATTATTTATTAAATCGTTTTAAACAGTAATCAAGAATTTCTTCTCCATGCAGTTCCCTAGTAGAAGCATCTGTTCTAATGTAGAAATGATCAGCATTTTTAAGTTTCAGAAATACTCTCTGATCAGATCTAGAAGCAGTAACACCACAGATAACTTTACCACTTACTTTTTCGAACCTAATTTGTAGGTATTGATTAAGGTGGTTGAAAACATCAGAAGGGAAGTAGTCTTTAATTAAATCAACTAACATTCTTCTATAGCCATCCTGGCATTGATCTTTCAAATTATCGAACTCCACTTCAATACCAATAACTTCGTCTTTATTATTATTTTTATTTTCTTTTAACCCAATTATTAATGTACCACCATCTGTGTTTAAAAATCCTGCAAGTGTTTTAGAAATTATAATCTTTGACGTGCTTTGACCATATGCATGAAGTTCATTTGATTGAGGTTTGTACTTCTTTATATCATTATTTGTAAACTTAGTGCTCCATAAAGCACCAGATTTAAATTCAACATGATGATTTTCTCCTTCAGCTATATATTCTTTAAGAGTAGTGGTGTTTTTTTCTTCCTTTAGATCAGTTTTGTTTTCAGCATGTTGGTTTTTACCATTCTGGTCAAGTATCGCTTTTACTCTGCCTTTCTCACCAGATTCAAGTAGAACTAATACACCATGAGGGTGATTATTTGATTTAGTTAAAATTTCTGATATTATCCCTGGGGCTATTTTTTTTCTTGTACGGTCCGTTTGAGGGTTAATTTCAACATGCATACCTACTTTGACATTTTTAGGTGTGGCTGTTCCATTGCTATTCATATTAGGTTCCTTAGGTTTCTGATGCGCCACTTAAAAATGATGACTTGTTAGTTAATGGTGGAGGTAAATACTTACCTGTGTATTCGAAAAAATCAATATCTAGTTCTCTAAGTTTGATTTTTATACGCTCAAGGAGTAGTGGTTCATTTTTTGACCAATCATCATACCGCATTAAGCTAACCTTTCCAGATCTTATATGTACTTTAATAAGTTGAAAATTATCGATATCGCCATATAGTTGCGTGGCGCATCCAACATATATGCGAAGTACCGGTGGAAGGTCGCCTAAATTGTCTTTATGAAACGTAAAGCTATGACTATCTTCCATGTGACCACAGCCTAGTGTTTTATAAGCAACATTGCACGCCTCACTAATTGTTACTGGGTTGCCCACAGAGAATAATATTTCTCGTGCTTCTTCTAATGCCTGTTGATATGAAGAAAAAAAAGCTTTGATATCTCGTTTTAGATTTTCTGGCATTTTACTTTGAGGTTTCCTTTTTTCAAAAAGACTTAAGGCAAAATAGACGATGAGATCTTCTCTACGTTTTTCTTTGGATTCAATAAATACTTCTTCACCAAAATGTTTAAGTAATGCCTGGTGGGCTTTGTTATGTGAGCCACAGATGCGGCGTATTTGATCAGAGAATTCAAATTCATTATTTGCTGGTATTCGTCCTAATTCAAGTGAGGTTTCCCAGTAGTCAGTAAATAGTTCGATATGTTTATCAATGACATCTTTTCTGATTGCTTTAGGTTTAAGTGCTAGTTGGCGCTGTATTTTTTGTGACCAATCACGTTTGATATGCTGACGTTCTGATAAAAAGGCTTGTTCTTCGAGCTTGTCTTTAAATATCAGAAAAACACCCTGGCCTACTGCAATAGCCGTTTCATCAAGTGAATTCTCGATGTAGTAACGGATTTCACCTTGAGAGTAGTATTTTTGAAATGTATTTCTGCTGGTTATAACGCCATCTTTGTATGGTGTAAATTGACTAATGACGTTTTCACCTGCAACCATAACCGCCACAACTAAAATTTTATCCGCATGTTTCCATGCATTGATAAGTGTTTCTGTCCGTTCCTGTCGGTCTTCAATTACATTTAACACAAAGCCGAGATTCACTATATCTCGGTTAGAGTATTCTTCGTTGGGATTATGAACAGGGTCCCAGCCAGTGACATCAATTCCATGTGCCTTTAATTCCCTAACATCATCACCCTTACCACAGCCATAATCGAGAACACTATAATCATCATTTAAATAATTATGCCTGGTCAATGCCTGCATAGGCTGTGATAGCTGATTACGGTCAATAGCTGTTTTATGTCGTTCTACATCACCATTTAAATCTGATGGTTTTGTTTGAGCTAACGGTTTCTCAGTTAATGGTTTTAATCGACCATGTTTATCAAGAAAGTATCCTTTAGATTTTATTAACCTTTCCCAATTTTGTTTAAAGCCAATTCGGCTTGTTTTTTCATAGAGACCTATAGCTTCACCTTCCTGCGTTATTTCTATAAATTCTGCAACAAGCGGATGGTCAGGTTTTAGAAATGTTTCTTTTCTGTGCAGAATTGGCGGATTGTCAGATTTATTGTAGTTAGCTTTTCTAAAGGTTTTCTTTTCAAGATCAATTGTATAGCTTGTATACAGTGCAGGGTAACTGTCATCAAAGAAGCCAGGATAATTTAACAGTGCAACTTTATGGTCTCGCTTAAAGAATTTAAGGATATTCCAATCTTTATCATCTAAATCGAGATCTATTATTACACGTGCGAAATGAGCACCTAGTTGTCTAGGCAGGATGTCAATTGCGGATTCGTGAATATAAATAGAGTCGGGTAGTTTTTTCCCGCAAGGTATTGAGGTGACGAGTGCTTTATATTCACTAAAGTCCATAATCTTGTTAATTTATTGAAAAACAAGGAAAGTTGCAAGGCTTGTGAGCTTGTTACCGGCATTATATAAAAGGCGTGGGGCAAGTATCAGAAACTAGGAGATAATTGGGGTGTGCGGCGAGCAAGGTCGATAATTCCAGCGGGTGAGACTCCCGTCCCGGCAAGCAATGACATTCACATACCCAACAAAAACAAAAAATAAAACACCTCATATAACTCACTGATTTATCATTCCCACGCTCTGCGTGGGAATGAATTTTCAGACGCTCCGCGTCAAGAATCGCTTATGTTGTGTGTTTTTTGCATGTAACGAGACGCAGAGCGTCAGTGGTTGTATTCCTACGCGGGAGCAGCGTGGGAACAATGGAATCTGTAGTGCCAACTCCGACTCCATAAATTTAGTAACTATTTGTTTTTTTTATATAATTGCTTTCTGCTAAATCGAAAGATGGGTTAAGTGAATGCCATTGCCCTGCTTCGGGGGCTAGTGTTTCACTACCTCTCTCGGGATGTTTCTGTGGACAATTCATGCTGTGCTTGCTTCGACCTATCTCTCTGAGAATCAGCCTGGTTGTATGGATCATTAAACGGTGCGGGGCTGCTGGAACAGCCTGTTATTGACAGAGTCGTTAGCAATACTACGATGATTGATTTAATGATGGTCTTCATTTGCATCTCCTTTTATATTTTAGCGAATCTCTGATTAATCGTTGAGGGTTTCATTCTTCACAGCATACTGCGAGTGGCATAGAGGAAGCCAAAATTCACCTCGGCAGGGCTGGTTTCGAGTTATTGTACACAATTGTTTATTACCGCATGTGCGGACTCGTGCTGACGGCTGATGCTGAAGAAGTTTCCCATGGTCTTATTTTACAGCACAATGTCTCTGCTGCCAGATTAAAATTATTGGCTCTTATAAGTAATCCGAGTTTAATGGCGTAGTTCCCTTTCTAATTTTTCAGTATGACAATTTTTACATTAGTTGTAGAATAGTTTTATCAATAATTGATTACCGCAGGTGGTGCTTGTGTCAATTACACGTCGTCAATTTGTTAAATATCTGGCTGTTGCTGGCTCTTCTCTGGCTGCCCCTCATAGTTTTTCGGCTTTGCCTTCTGCCACGGCGTCTGCCGACTGGCATAAACGTATTATCCCTTCTACGGGTGAGATAATTCCGACTATTGGCCTTGGCTCGTGGCTAACTTTCGCGATTGATACTGATGATGAGGCAGCGTTAGCCAGTCGCGTTGCTATTGTACGTGAATTTGTGCAGCGCGGTGGCGGGTTGTTGGATTCGTCACCGATGTATGGTGTTGCGGAAGATGTGATTGGTATTGCTTTGCAACGCATTGCTGTGCATAAAGGTTTATTTTCTGCGACCAAGGTGTGGACTACCGGCAATCGGCAGGGTTTCCTTCAGATGGAGAGATCACGCCTGTTATGGGGATTAGACCAATTCGATCTGATGCAGGTGCATAACCTGCTTGACTGGCAGACCCATTTACCGACTTTATTTTTTATGAAGCAGGAGGGCGATATTCGTTATGTTGGCGTGACCACCTCACACGGTCGTCGTCATAACCGGTTAAAACACATCATGCGCACACAGCCGCTGGATTTTGTGCAGTTCACCTACAATGTGCTGGATCGAGAAGCAGAACAATACTTGCTACCGATGGCAAAAGACATGGGTATCGCGGTGATTATTAACCGTCCATTTCAACGCGGTAGACTGTTTGACAAGTTTGAACGCTACCCGTTACCCGATTGGGCCAGTGAAATTGATTGCGCTAACTGGGCGCAGTTCTTTTTGAAATTTATTATTTCTCATCCTGCTGTTAGCTGCGCTATCCCTGCAACTTCACAACTGGTGCATCTGCGTGAGAATATGGCGGCGGGTCATGGGCGGCTGCCTGATGAAGCTATGCGCAAAAAGATGGTTACATATATAAATAATCTATAGGGCATCTCTTGTATCTCTCAAACATGGTAATTTAGTTAGCTGCTGAAGGTGAAGATTGAGATTCAAAATAGGTCAGATTAAGGCGCACGTTATTATCAACATGGGCACGTGAGCGGGCTATTGCGAAAATTTGCAACGAAAATAGGGTGGTTAAACTATCTATCGACCATCATAATTGTCGTCAAACCGGATATTGATCTCTATTCTAGGATTTTACGCGCTTTTTTCGCCCAGATTCATGCCTTTCACGCAAGTCAGAGTCAATGTAACGATCTGTGGTGGCCATGCTGGCGTGTCCAGCATCATCGCGAACGTGTTCACGCGGTCGAAACTTTACGTCCTCTGATATTCCTGTGTGCCTTAGCCAGTGAACTGTGGCTGATTTTAGCTCAATAGCATCATCTTTAAGACCGTCAGCCTTCATACGCTCATAGGTCGTATCGAAACACCGTTGTACAATGCTTCTAATCTGTCGAGTGCTTGTAATTGAACCTTTGCCTTTCGTCTTGGAGATAAGCGGTATTTGCTCACCTAAATTAGGTAATTCCGATAGACCTAAATAGTTACGATATCGTTTGAGTGCATTGAGCATGTCATTGCACACAGTAATAGAACGGTTTTTATTGCCTTTACCGATAACGTCAAACCACCAGTTGCTGTCATGGTCTTTTCTGAAATTACTCATAATCGGCGCGGAGCGCTCATCAGCGACCAGTTCTGAAATGCGAAGATACATTGCAAACAAACAGTTCATGATGAACAAGGTACGTTCATGCACTCCAGGATCCTTAGACGCCATTAACTCTGCCGTTTCCAATACGTAATCCCACTGTAGCGTACTGATGCGCCTCACAACAGGTTTTAACTGATCTTTACGGATAAATTTACTTTTCTGTTTAATAAGAGCAACAGGGTTTGATTCAACAAGGTTTTCCTGTATCAGGTATTCGTAAAAAGAAGACAAAGCGGTAAACATGGCTTTAATAGCAGCTTGTGATAGACAAAAGTGACTTATATCTGCTGTCTTATTATTACTATGCTCAGACTTCGCAACGGATACGACAAAGGGTCGCCATTCATCGTTGGCTTTACGTGTGCCATTTAGATTTTTAAATCGCGCCACATTCTTTATACCTATCCAGGCTTTCGGTGGATTAAAACAAAAAAGAATAAACTCTTCGATGTGTTCACGTTTAAGATTTAATAAGGAAGTTTGTTCGATTCGCCAGCACCATTGAAGAAGTCTTTCCAGATCACGTCGATAGCTATTAAAAGTTGCAGTGCTGCCATTGTAGCTATACAGAAACTTAAGAACGAATTCTAAATCTGCATCAACACCACGTATTTTAGTCGATAAGTATGGTGCCGCCGAAAAGCTCTTTTTCTTAAATGGGTTACCAATATAGTTGAGATTGTCAATAATCGCTGCTGGAGGTATTCGTTTTAGATTCATTGCTTTATGTCGGTACAGTAAATACCTTTAATTATAGCCAAATAAACTTCAATATCAATACTTCCGATATTACACAATATCGGATATTTGGGGTTTTAGAGGTTGTTGCGGAAACAATAAAACGAATAACTAACTTTACGGGTAAAAAGAAATGGCTAAAGTATTTGGTATCGTATCAACCAAAGGCGGTGTCGGTAAGACCTCTATCGCTGCTAATATTGGCGGCATTCTTGCCGACATGGGACAACATGTCCTGTTAATTGACGGTGATTTTCAACAATCACTGTCGGATTATTTTGAATTGACGGATAAAGCGAAATGTGGATTGCGGCAGTTTATCACTGCGGCTAATCCGAGTGGCTGCATATCGGGCACAAGCATTAAAAACTTGGACATCGTTATATCCGATGATTCAGATGGCAAATTAATCGACTGGTTTCGCGCCTCATCCAATAATGTTTATTATTTATTAGCATCAATTAAAAAGCTTTCGGATCATTATGATTATGTAATTAAGTGGCACGATTCAGAACATCTCCATTTCCTCTTTTTTACTCCACTCTTTCAATAGTTCAAGATAACACTCATGGCCCCCTGCTTTAAAGAAAATATCCTGTCTTCTATTTCCACGTTGAATTATGTGATGCGAAAAATTGAGTAATATTACTCTCGCTAGTCTTGCCATAGTGGATGCATAGCATAACTATATATTGTTATGCTCTATAACCATCCTACCCGCGTACAGGCGGACGGGATACCATATCGGGGAATGGACAAAAATAGCCATGTAGGGGTTTTGGTTCTTAATATAGCCTATATGTTATGGGCATTTCTATTAATTCTGGAGGTGAAGATTGAGATTCAAAATAGGTCAGATTAAGGCGTCCGATATTATCAACATGGGCACGTGAGTGGGCTATTGCGAAGATTTGCAACGAAAATATGGCATATTTTGGACTCAAGATTCATCTTCACGAGAAGTGACACACGGATGTGTCGTTTACGCACCTAAGGATGGAATTAATAGAGGAGTATTTTCCAATAAAGAAATGAGTCTGAAGGATAGGTCAGTCATATCTGGTTT